>CAMZLY010000098.1 GCA_947311825.1 uncultured bacterium | reverse complement strand
TTGAAACTGTCACTACTGTTACCCCTCAAGTCAGCCCTCAAGTCAGCCCTCAAGTGAAAAGACTGCTGAAAGTGTTGAATGATGGTGAGTTCGGTGCAATGGAGATTATGAAAAGATTGAAGCTGAAGGACCGTAAATCATTCAGGAAAAACTATCTTGTCCCGGCATTAAAAGCTAATATTGTCGAAATGACTATCCCTGATAAACCTAACAGCCGTTTGCAAAAGTATAGAAGGAAAGTGGGTAGTGGCTAGTGGGTAGTGTGGCACTGCATAACAACTAGTTTCTTAGCATTGGAAAGGTTATGTGGAATAGTAAACTTTTAAGAATATTTTGGTCGCAGGGTCGTAGCCCCTGCTGTACTATGGTTTGTTGCAAGTACAGCATCCGGCTATGACGGTGCGGCTTTGGTAGATTTTCTAATACTACTTTTTTATGACAAAATCATTTTATGACAGAATTATATTTCATTACCAATTACTTGTTTGTTATTAGTATTAAGCAACATAAAGATCTAGTAAACTAAGAATTAGCTTTTGATATTGAGCGTGGTGAGTTTTTTATCGCAGGGTCGTAGCCCCTGCTGTACTGGTCAGCACTCGGCTATGACGGGCAAAAATGGAGAATAATGATTATGAGACCGATTGTATTGATTCATGGATATAGTGCTGAGAGTACGAAGTCCAAAAAAGCGGATATCAAAAAGATTTATCACTCGTTGCCGGGTGATTTGCGTGAGGCGTTTGGTAAGGATGCAATTGAGGAGATTGATCTTTCTCGCTGGTTAAGTCTTGAGGATGGCTTGACTATTGATGATGTTTCTTTTGCTCTTGATAGGGCTCTTGCTTCTAAGAAGTTTAACCATCTTTTGGAAAACGGGTTTTATGTTATTATCCACAGTACCGGGGCTTTGGTTATTCGGAACTGGATACGTAAATATACTACGCCGGGAAAATGTCCGGCAAAGGCTGTTGTATATCTTGCCGGTGCTAATCTCGGTAGCGGTTGGGCTCATATTAGTTCTGCTCAGATTTCTAAGTGGGGTCGCAAAATATTCTCTCATCAAGAAATGGGTGTAAGAATTCTTTCTGCTCTTGAGTTTGGTGCTGAGTGGACTTTGGAGTTGCATCGTCATTTTATGCAAGATAATTACAAGATGCTTGCTGATTATAAGGTGGAGGAGTTTTGCATTATTGGCTCACAGGCAAAAGAGGGATGGTTCCATGCTCCGGTTAGGTATGCAAAGGAGGATGGTGCTGATGGTGTTGTGCGTGTATCAAGTTGTAATTTGAATATTAATTATCTTCAGATTAAGGTGAGCGATGTTTGTGGAAGTATTTCATGTGCTGAGTTGAATAAAGCTGTAGAAAAAGATTTGAAACCGAAGCAAGGTAGTAAGCCGTCTGCATACTATTGCTTTGCCGAGACATGGCGGGCAACAGAAAATGAAAATACGCAAGTTCCCTTTGCCGTGCTTTATAACTGTTCGCATTCGGGAGATGACACTGGTATTGTTGGCGGCACTGAGACAAGAGATCAACTATTGCCGCTTATTAAAATTGCATTTAGTAAAAGGACATGGAGTAAGAAAGTTGAATTGTTTAGTTCGGCAACGGAAGAGACATATAAAAAGGCGGCAACAAGAACGGTGGGTTCGCTTTGGAAAAGACTTATTACCCAGCCACCGGCTCAGTATGACCCACACGCACAAGTTATTTTTCGGGTAAGAGATCAGTTTGGTGAGCCGGTTGATAGTTATGATATATATTTTGAGTCGGTAAAGAATCAAAAAGATAAGTCATTGCCGGTAAATGTGTTGATGGAGCATAGACATAAGAATCGTAAGAGTCCTAATATACTATGCTTCTATTTACGGACGGAAGTTTTTAACCAGGAAAAAGCGGATGCCGGGAACCCGTTTCCTTGGGATAATCGACTAGATGAAGTTAATGGATGTCATCTGGAAATATCGGCAACGGAGAAGGAAACGGGAAGCATTAAATATTTGCCGCTTCGTATTGAGTTTACTAATGATCAATTACAGCAGTGGATAAGAAGTCATGAAACAACTATTATAGATGTTGAATTGCAAAGGTTGCCATCAAAAGATGTGTATGAATTGGTGAAAAATATCCGTTGATAGGGCGAGTTCTCCCGACCTTCGTGCTTCGCTTACTACGGCGGACAAGTCGTGTTCCTTTTTATTCGATCCATGTTGGACGGTCAATGTTCAATGTTGGACGGTCATTTTCCCTTTCAGTACATCTCGTCCACCAACATCATCGCCCGCTATCGTCAACCAAAAAACCGGGAAACGATGATGTGCGACGATGGCGGATAACGAATAAACACTCCGGCTCGCTGGAACAGCTCGCCCTACCTACGCACAAAAAATTGCCTCGCAAAGTAGTTTTGCAAGCACCTCTAATCTTTAATATTAATCTTAATTTCATCGGAATTAGCTTTCAGTTCCGGTGCATACATTGCGTACGCCTTTGTTGGTAGTGCACTGAACTTGCCTGGAATCTCTGCACGCATTCTATAAGATATGGAATGTTTGCCTCGCATTAGTCTTTGGACAAAGAAACAGACTTTTTCATCACGCAACTCCATATAAGCACCAAGTGAATTTCCGTTGTATCCGCTTCTTACATCAACGGGCTCAAAACCGGACGCTTTTATATCTTCAAAGATTATATATTCGTAATCGTTCTTACTTTCTATTACCAACTCAATCTCTACCAGATCACCACTGTTCAGCTCATCACCATTCTGTATTGGTTGCCGCACATATTTTTCTACTTTCTGATCAAGTGCCTGACCATGTGCACCGGCAACTTTTATCTTCTTATCAGCTTTAATCAGCTTGTAATATTTACGATTAACTTTTATCTCTAAGCCGGCTTTGGTAATAAAATCTTCCAGCGAGAAATATGTTAGGTACGCATTAAAGTAAACCGGTCCTGTGCCTTTACGGCGTATTTCTATTTTGTGTTTACCGCCGGTTACTTCTTTGCCGGTTAAAATGAATTTATTATCAAAGGTAAAAAGATTGTCACTTGTAATATGCTCTTCTGTTTTCTTTTTGCCATCAAGATAAATCTCAACCGTCATATCCGGCTTATCTTCGCCACTAGCTTTTAAATAATCTGCCATCGCTTCAATACAAATTGCCGTATCACGCGTGGAGTTCCAATAGGTAGAGTTCTTTCTATTATTTAGCAAATATTTAACAAGTCCGGCGGCATCATCACTTTTCGGATTCGTTGCCGCAAGTAATTTCAAATAGTATGCTTGTGCCTCATATTCACTTCCGTACCAATACCACCAGTATCCACCATTTTGCAGATTCAGATATGCCGTTTGGTTTTCTTTGTCTCTAACCAGATATTGCTCAATATTATTTATCAGCATATCTCGTTTTGCTGTTTGGTTCTGCTTGTGTAATGCCAGCCCATACATTGCTTTTGCATAAACAGATAGATGATTTCTATCACGATAAATATATTCATCCATCTGCTTATTATGAATATTCGCATCAGCGAGAACCATATAAATAAATGCGTCAAGGTTATCAGCATATTCTTTCCATGGGTCAGTCTTGCTTGCTGCATTTTTAATCTTAGTCGTCTCTTTGACCTGATAATTTTTTAACCATTGCACGCCTCGGTTTATCATGTTCTCATTAACCCCAACACCATATTTTCTTGCCGTCTGTAAGCCGTGTACAACATACGCTGTTGTATGTGGAGTTGATCTTTCGCCCCAACCGGAAAACCAGCCCCAGCCGCCGTCGGACAACTGCATGTTTTCTAATCGTTTAACACCGGCATTTAACATTTCGGATAATTCTTTTTCATCGAATACCGGATTGTGCTGCCAGCGTTTCCACTGCTTGGCACGCTCGACATCATCGCCGATTTCCTGTGCATTCAAATTGGTTCGTTTTTCTTTTATTGCCGCTAAATCAAGATTCATATCTTTCAAAATTTTCTGCGTCATCACAGCTGGTAAAAACCTGTTGAGAGTTTGTTCAGTACAGCCATAAGGATATTCCGCCAAATATGGTAAAGCATCAACCATGGCTGCTGCTAATGATGGTGAATATCTTATTTCTAGTCTTGACTCATCAATCCGACGTTCTTCAGGAACAGTAATCTTTATTTTTGCTTTTTTCTTATTACGCCGAACGACACCGGAGAATGATTCTGTTTTTAATATTCCGTGAACATAAACTGGAAATCTCATTTCCATTGCATCTGACTCTTCGTCAGTAAGTGCTTTCATGCGAATAACAGCTTCACCTTCTTTAAGAACTTTTATGCACCAATCAACACGCTCTTCGCCACCTGCAGGGATAGTAATAATCTTTTTGTTTAAGTCCA
>CAMZLY010000097.1 GCA_947311825.1 uncultured bacterium | reverse complement strand
GAAAAAGCGGAATATGCCGCATAAAATCAAAAAGTGCCCGCAGATCATACCGAAAGCTTCGCAATCAGGCAGATAAATAGTTTTGCAAGTGCCTCTTTTAATAGAAAAAATCACGTCTATAAATAGACTTGCATAAAGATTACCATAACAGTACTATTAAGGCTTGATAATTCAAAAGAAATTTTAAAGAGGCACTTGCAAGACTACTGTGCGAGGCATTTTTGCATTTTAGGCGAGCAGATTCTGCCGCACAAAATCAAAAAGTGCCCGCAGATCATACCGAAAGCTTCGCAATCAGGCAGATAAATAGTTTTGCAAGTGCCTCAATATAAAGGAAAATAAATGAAAACGGAAAAACTTGACCTTACAATGAGCTTATACGACTTTGTCAAAAAATATCCCACAACCATACCTTTCTTGGTTTCACAGGGGTTAACTCAAGTCGAAGATGAATCTCTGCTAAAACAATTTGGGCAACAGGTAAGCCTCAAACAGATGCTCACCATGCGTAATCTGAATCAGGAAACATTCAGCGAAAGATTGGCAGAAGTTCTTATAGATCATATTGAAGATACGACAGACAAAATTATTCCAGAAAATATAACCCGCATATTGGGCCTACTCCCCTGCCCCGTAAGACTGCCACTCCAGGAAAGCTTCAATAGCTTTATAGAAACATTTCATGCTCAAAACCCCGAACAACGCCTGGAACAAGAACTTAAAGCAGCATCCGTTGGTCCCACCTGGATGGAAGAGCACATCACAGGGATAACCGATCCCGAGAAACTGCCAGATATGTTTATCTCTGCCGGCTTTGAAACATTTTTTGATAAAAATAGTATTGGCCGCTTCAGAAATACCGATACTTTTATTGATGATACCGGCATAGAAACGTTTAATTCTGATTTCTCTGGAGTTGACCTAAAAGACCCACGAGGAATGTACTCAATCATCTCTGTCGTTCCCGCAGTCTTTTTAGTAAACACAAAAATACTCGGCGACCGATCATGCCCACAAACATGGGAAGACATTCTTAAGCCTGAATTTGAAAAGAAAGTTTCTCTTCCTGTAGGTGACTTCGACCTCTTCAACGGCATTCTACTGTCAATACTCAAACTCTACGGCGAAGACGGCGTAAAACAACTAGGACGCTCTCTACTTAAAGCCCTACATCCATCAGAAATGGTAAAAAGCAATCGCAAACCAGAGCCGCCAATTGTAACAATCATGCCATATTTCTTCACCCGCATGGTAAACACATCTAGCGGAATGACAGCCGTCTGGCCACAAGACGGTGCAATAATAAGTCCAATCTTTATGCTTACAAAACGCTCAGATAAAAAAGGACTCAAAGAAACTATTAAATTCTTTGCCTCTGAAACAACCGGAAAGATACTAACAGAAAAAGGATTATTCCCAAGCGTACATCCAAATGTAAAAAATGAGTTACCGGAATCCGCACCATTCCAATGGCTAGGATGGGACTACCTAGATAGCCACGATATAACAAAAGAAATTAAACACTGCCTAAACCTGTTTGAAGAAGGGCAAAACTCACACTAAAAATGTAACGTCGGCTCTATGAGCTAAAATGTAGCGTTGGCTCTATGAGCCAAAAAGCGACGGGCAAAGCCCTAGAATACAAAAAAGGAACAAACAATGAACTTTATAACCGTAAGCGGTCCGCCATCATCTGGCAAAACCGCAGTCATAGTAAAAACTATTGATGCATTTAAAGACCGTCAACTTAGTGTCGGTGTTGCCAAATTCGATTGCCTTAGCACAGAAGATGATAAAATCTACGAAAAAATCGGTATTCCGGTTCAAAAAGGCCTTTCCGGCACATTATGTCCTGACCACTATTTTATCAGTAACGTTGAAGAGATTGTACAGTGGGGAATAAAATCCAACCTCGACATCCTCATCAGCGAAAGTGCCGGACTATGTAATCGTTGTTCTCCATACATCAAAGATATTTTAGCAATATGCGTTGTAGATAATCTCAGCGGTATCAACACACCTAAAAAAATCGGACCAATGCTAAAAATGGCCGATATTGTCGTCATCACAAAAGGCGATATTGTCTCACAAGCAGAGCGCGAAGTATTCGCATCAAGAGTACAAGCAGTAAATCCATCTGCAACCGTTATGCATATTAACGGACTCACCGGTCAAGGAGCTTTTGAATTAAGCACGCTACTGTACGATGAAAAACAGAACCATGACACCCTCATAAACAAAGAGTTACGCTTCCCCATGCCTGCCGCACTCTGCTCATACTGCTTAGGCGAAACTAGGATTGGCGAAAGCTATCAGATGGGAAATGTCAAAAAAATCAAAATCAAAGAACTTGAGGAGAAGAAGAAATGTTCTCTATAAACGAACTTAAAAGCCAAAAAACAACCCAACTACTTGAAACATACCCTTTTGTAGAGGATTTTCTCTCCAACAACAACATCAGCCTTAAAGGGTACGAAAATAGAACAGTAGGAGAATCATTAAACGATATTCTTGATGAAGAAACCAAAGAAGACCTCGGCATTGACACAGAAATTCTCATCCAGCAACTACAAAAACATATAGAAAACATGCTCGCATTCTTGGGGGCGGCAGAAACCAAAGTTGAAACACTTACCATCCTGCCGGGAACTGATAAATCAGGTAATCCTGAAAAATTTAAAGAACTAGTAATATCAAAAAATGAGATTATCTGTATTGTCGGACCTACCGGGTCAGGAAAAAGCAGACTGCTTGCCGATATCGAATGGGTCGCCAACCGCGATACTCCAACACACCGTAAAATTCTTATTAACGGTAAAGATGCCGACAAAAAATGGCGATTCGCATCATCAGAAAAACTCGTTGCACAGCTCTCACAAAATATGAATTTTGTAATGGATTTACCTGTCAACGAATTCATACAACTTCACGCAGAAAGTAGAATGGTAACAAACATAACCGAAACAGTTGATCACATCATGGATGTTGCAAACGACTTGGCAGGAGAAAAATTCCAGCCCGACACCGCCATCACAAGCCTCAGCGGCGGACAATCAAGAGCCCTAATGATTGCCGACACAGCAATTCTCAGTAAATCACCGGTAGTTCTAATAGATGAAATTGAAAATGCAGGAATTGACCGTAAAAAAGCACTAGATATTTTACTCTCAGAAAATAAACTTGTATTAATGTCAACTCACGACCCCACACTAGCACTTATGGGACAAAAACGTATCGTCATAAAAAACGGCGGCATACACAAAGTAATAACAACCACCGAACAAGAAAAAAATATTTTAGGCGAACTAGAAACACTAGACAAACGCTATCACACACTAAGAACACAACTAAGGCAGGGCGATATCCTGCTATAAAAATGGAGAAATAAAATGCACGAAGGATGTTCAGGAACATTTGAAGACGGAAAACAGGTAGTCGATAAAGTAAGAGCAATGGGATTCAGCGAACAGATGATGCCCATGCCAATGACAATAGAATGCAAAGAATGCAGCAACAGCTTTGAAATGATCAATTTTGAATCATCCTGCCCAAACTGCAAAATGGTATATGGAGTAACCCCTTGCCACGCATTTGATCCGGCAAACGTAATGCCAGCAGGAATTGAATACTAAAGCACATATCCCCCCGTTCGTAGTCGCAGCGTAAGCTGCGTTCCGTTCGTAGTAGCGCCGTCAGGCGGTATCGTCAGCTGCACATAGAGAATCCAACTCCTTCTGCTTTGCTTCCGCCTTCTCTTTATCAGCAAAAATATACTCACGACATTTTGGAATCTTTCGATCTATAATATCATATACAACATAATAGCCAGCTTTCTCAATCAGTGGTTTTATCCACCCTGCACAATGATCACAGTATCTTTCACAAGGCTCCGCATCATTATCAAGCACTTTACTCAGGCTGGGACATTTATGCATTTCCAACATAAGCATACCATCTGTCAGCGTAAGTGTCATATCACAATTTTCCTCTATGCGAATATGTTCCCAATAATCATACATTCCCTTTAAGCCTTTTGTCCTGAAAAGCTCTAGGCAATGTTTTTCCTGATGATGACTTATTTCCAGCCAATATTTCTCAAGTTCTCCATCCCCCTGTTCTTCCAGAAATTTAAAAACTTCATTATAAAATCGCACAAAATGGTCACTTGGTATCATTATGATGTCCTCCTGCTAAAAGTCTGACGACATACCCCCGGCTCCATAACTTCAGTTTCACATTGCCAAGGCGTTCCTTCACACATCGCATTATTAACATCAATCGTCTGCCGACAGAAATGAGATGACAATTCAAAGCCGCATTTTTTGATATGCTCCACTGCCGGACATTTTTTAACTTCAAGAACAAATCCATTATCATTCTCAGTCAACGTGAATTCTCCTTTTTCACGGTCAAAATAATATTCAAGATGCTCAATCAATTCACTCAGATCATCATTCTTTAATCCCTCATGAATCGATTTATAAACATCTTTACCTACACGGCTGAATATTTCAGTTAAAGCATCTTCACCAAAATGCTCGACAATATAATCAATTGTCGTATTAGTCGCTCCATGAAAATCCATGTGCAACTCTCCTGTATCTTTATATCTCATAAAATTAATTCCCGTAATGTGTTTTGGCTCTCAATATGAGAATCACCAACTGATCATTATCTATTGAATATACAATACGATCATTATAGCTCAACCGTATAGAATAATATCCTTTCATATTGCCAACAAGAGCTTTTCCGCTGTAGGGATCTATTGATATACGATTTCGTATTATATCTTTTGCCTTTTTTCTAAGCTTAGGTGTAAGCCTATATATATCTTTTTGAGCCTGTTTGGTAAAAAGCACTTTAAAAGTCATAGAGGTTCCCCAAAAACTTCCTCAAAAGAAACCGTGTTCCCGTCTTGCTCTTCTTTTTGAGCAAGTTCAAAGCCTTTTTTAAACCCCGGAGTTGACAAAATATCTAAAGTCTCAATAAGACTTTCATATTCACCTTCCGACATAAGCACAACATCACCTTTTCTGTGACGTATATGATAAACCTCATGTTTTTCTGTTGCACCTTTTACAATTTCAAAAAAATCCTGACGAGCATTAGTTGCTGTAATTGTTGTCATAAAAACTCTCCTTGTGTACGTTAACATGTACGCATAATACATTATTTTTTGATAACTACAAACCTTTTTACGGCAACAAAAATTCCTTTTCTCGCTCAATCACTGCCTTTAACGCCTGATGACATTCATCGCTCAGACTATAATTAATAATTGTTTTATTAGTTGCAAAAACATCCAGCTCAACCAACACCTGCTTTTGTGCCGCCAGCCAACAAGGAAATCCTTCGCCACCGAATATTTCCTTCATCATTGAACTCATTCGATCCTGCCATTCTTGTGCTTTTCCAAAATCACCATCAGCCGCCGCTTCAATAATCTTATTACTCATAGCACCATTAAAACATCCACCGCCAAACAAACATCCGTCATATCCCTCTTTGAGATACGGCACGCTGTTAAATTCATCGCCGTTAAGCAACAGAGGAGGATCCGTCAACGTTTTTACATGCTCACACAACTTCTTCATTGTATCCAGATCACCGGAACTATCTTTTATCATCATCAAATTAGGATGTGACATAAATTGCTTAACAGTTTCAACATCAATACAAACACTTGAGTATGCACCACGATGATAAAAACCTACCGGCAACGGACTTTTATCAAGCACATCAACAATCATATTCTTGAGATATTCCTGATCTTCATTTATTTGAAAGAAAGGCGGAGCCACAATAACCGCATCAACACCACTACCAACATACTGCTTTATATTATCCAAAATTCTGACTGCAGAATTATCTGTTACCTGAACCGTTACCTTTAATCGTCCGGCAGCGGCTTTAACCGTAGTATCAACAACTTCACGACACATATCCATAGTCATCCACGGACCTTCGCCACTTGTTCCGCAAAGGAAAACACCTTTAACACCAAGTCGAACATGATGCTCTGTCAATCGCTTAATAGACTCTACATCAATTTCACCTTTATCTGTAAACGGCGTCGATGCCGCCGACCATATTCCTGCTCTATACTCTTTATTCACGTAACTTCTCCTATCCTTGTTTATTAAACTTTATTGATTTAATACCATAATTCCTAGATTCACAGCACCAGAAGACGGCAATAAAAGAACCGTCTCTTAACCTGCTTATCGACGGTAACCCAAATTTAAAATTATCAAAATTATCAATACCATTGTCAACGCTTTTATGAGCATTAGAAAATTTCGATGAAGTCGGTTGCCAAATATACTCATCCCACATAACGCAACATTCATTATTCGTTATCTTCGCCCCTGCAATTCGGATTCCCTGTGGTGACTGGCGATAATTATAAATCAACAAATACTCATCTCCACCCAGCCAATATGGTGTTAAAGTCTGACCGTTAATAGAAGTCTCTTTGGGTATACTCCAACCTTTGCCACCATCATTTGAAACCACATAATGATTATTGAAATCTTTATATGAGCCTAACTCTACCGTCCAAGCAAAGGCGATTAACTTCCCCGGAGTTGTCTCAATTATCTTAAACTCAAAGAACCCTTTTTTACCGTCCTGATCAACAAACACCGTATATTCATTCGGCCAACTTTCACCGTTATCACTAGACTCTCTAACTACAACTTTTTCTCCTAGACGTTCTTTAGCTGGTAACAATCCTGCCGGAGCAAGCAATCGGCCATCATGCAAAACAACAATCGGATTAGAAACCTCAACCGGCACTTTTGCCTGTAGCGGAATAATAGTCGGTTTACTCCAAGAACGGCATTCGGCATCAGCAACACAAAAAACCGAATCATTTTGCAAAGCTCCAAAAACAACTTTTTCACCCTCTAAATAATTGCGTTGACCGTAAGCAATAACCCGACCATCATTCAGCTTGCTCAAACGCATGGCATTTGCCCGTACAGGATTCTCCTGGCGTGACAAAATCACACCTTCACACTGCCAGCTGATACCATTATCTGTTGAACGAGCCCATTCACTGCCGCCTGTTGCCTCCGGACCGCCGCCAACATTAAACCCGCAAATCAAATCACCATTATCAAGCGTAACCAAAGTAGGAAATGCAGAGTCTTGATGATGAATAAATCCCTCTGTAATTATATCAATATTCTTCATTTCAACTCCATTAAACTAATCTTATCTATACCTTGTTCGTAGTCGCAGCGTCAGCTGCATTCCCGTTCGTAATGCCGCCGAAGGGCGGTTTTCCTGTCGTGTTCTGCGGCTTACGCCGCAACTACATACAAGTACTCATGCTCAACTACATACTTTTTTCTTTGTTCGTAGTCGCAGCGTCAGCTGCGTTCCTACTCATAGTAACGCCGTCAGGCGGTTCCCCTACGTGCTCAGCGGCTCACGCCGCAACTACGTACAATTTCACATACTTTTTCCTTCGTTCGTAGTCGCAGCGTCAGCTGCGTTCCGTTCGTAGTAACGCCGTCAGGCGGACACTCGCATTTAAATATCAATCATCCCAACCTTTTCCATAATCTTGGACCGGATAATCCTTCCACCATTCTTTTAAAGTATCATATCCCACTTCGGATAAATACGACTGCAAACTGCTCCATTTCCAATCTTTTGAGTTTTTTACATATTTATGCTTAACAGGATTGGCATGAATATAATTAATTGACGCAAAATAGTGTCGTTCATTACGAATATAACGATCAGAGAATCTGTACCAGACCTTACGTCCAGTAATTCCATCTTCCCTATTCCATTGTGTAGCTTTACCATTATTCAGCCGTCCAATTAATGGGCTAAAATCAGGTAAAGCAATTGTTACAAGAGCATGCCAATGATTAGGAAGAATAACCCACGAATGAACATCTGCCTCAGCTTTCTCAAACAAAGCCAAAAGAGCATTCTCCCATTCAGCTCGACGTTCAGTCGTATTCATTATCGGCAAGTGATTAAAACAGGCGGCAGATAAATGATATACATTCTTTTCCACTCCAAAATGAGGCGGTTCATGCAAAGGCATCCCTCGTTTTATACGCATTTGGACGATCTTTGATTGATCAAGTCCACTCATTTTCCGATATTCGTACATTTTTAATAATCCAACTTTATATTCATCTTAACGCCATCAGGCGGTTTCCCTACGTGCTTAGCGACTTACGCCGCAACTACATGCTTTTCTCTTTGCGTTCTATGCGTTCCTTTGCGGCTATTCCTTTTTTCTCTCAGCTACTTCACGTCACAATGGCAACTACCACAAACGATTCATAATCCGCAATCGTATCTTCCGCTTCGGTCTTTCCTTTTTTTATGGTGTACCAAATAGGGGCATCTGAAACAACACAACTATCATCAGAAATATTTGATACATGAAAATTTCCCATAGAATATCCAAACCCCTTCTTGCGTTCAAGCGGTATAACAACTTCTTCTGTATTCTTTATCAAGCAACTATTATCCGCATCAAACTCTGCCATATATAATGGCGCACGCCAGCGAAAGACATCTATATTTGATTCATCTTTACGCGTATAAACTAAATACAATTTATCGCCCAAATTCATCCAGTGCTGCTGTGTCGTTGAGGTGATAAGCGGCATACCATCATCCCATTTCCACTCCCCAATTTCGCCCCAATGCAACCCGTCACCTGATTCTGCAAGAAAACCTCTGCCGTCAGTTGCCAAATTGATATACCCGGCATTAATATCGTGCCCGCGCAAAGTAAGATAAAATTTCCCTCTAAATTCAGTAACCGAGGGTTCAACTATCGCATATTGCGGAGTACCATTAACCAAACTCCCCACTTCTTTAATTTTTAACTCATTACCATCATAACTACACAAGAGAGTACACACACAATAACGCGGTATCTCATCACCTGTTTCAAGATATATTGGTATAATAACATCACCATTAGATAATATAGTCAATTGAGCACTTGCCACCCGCCAATTATTGCATGATTCAAAAAAAGGATGAGATAACTTTTTGCGTTCAGACCAACTACCATCCGCACTTTTAATTGCATAAACCGGATGTTGCTGATACCGTTTTCGGTCGAAATTCTTATCATCTAAAATCTGTTTAGATTTGCCATAAAAAGTATTACAGCCAATGGCAATCACAGTATCGGTTAATTTATGATAAAAAGGACGCACATCCGCAACTCCCTCACGAATACCATGCTCCAGCATTACCGTTTCAAGTGCGGGAATACCAACAGCACAAGACCAAGACTCGCCATTATCATTTGATATAGATTCCTCTACCGGACCATAAGTATCTCCTGCTCCATCAAACGTCTGGACAGTCATAACCAAGTCATCATTCCATTTACAAACAGAAGGATGAAAATAATTGGGAGTATCAGCCCCCTCATAAAGCTTTATATTTTGTATATTCATATTTTCCTTAATCTATTAATTTCACGATCAGTTTTTCTTCATAAAGCGGATGTCATCTATAAGCAACTTGGCTCCGTCTTGCGGAATTCTATTCCAATTACCAAACCAGACAAAAACCTTAACATATTTTTGCTATTAACCAACTCTACTGCCGCATGAGATACAGAAACCCCAAAAGAGAACAGTAAGAAATATGCAGTCAAAATACATATCACCGAAAAATATCTATACTTTATTTTTTCTCTTTGATGCTTTTCATATCATCCACTGTTCGTAGTGCCGCCGTCAGGCGGTATCCATACGTGCTCAGCGGCTCACGCCGCAACTACATACTTTTTCTACATGCTTTTTCTTCGTTCGTAGTCGCATCGTCAGATG
>CAMZLY010000096.1 GCA_947311825.1 uncultured bacterium | reverse complement strand
TTTTACAGACCCTACGGGTATGCTCCAATTTCTCAAAAGGCAGAATCTGCTCGCCTAAAATACAAAAAATTGCCTCGCACAGTAGTTTTGCAAGCACCTCTTTATTCTATTGTTTTAAATTTTATGTTGTGATGATTTAGATTAATCCATTGAACCTCTTTTATGTCGGTATGTTTTATTAAGCGTTTTATATTATTTTTATAGCTTGTGAATTTCCTTGTGATTGCAGATAAATGGAATGCGGTGGTGCTGTTTAGTAGATGCATTTTTTGTCTTCCGACTATTTGTCCATTAAAGTAGATATTTACTGCTTGGATTATATTTCTTCCATTACTAAGAAAATGAGTTACTGCTTCATTATATATGTGGTAATCAAGAAATGCACCCCATTCTTGAAGTAATTCTAAAAAAATTGATTTTAGTTTAATACATTTATCGGTAATTTCTAACCATGCAGAAAAATCTGTTGAATAATTGTAACGGTCTTTAGTGGTTAAGCTTGTTGATACAAACTCATACTCTACAGATGCAGTCCGAAGGTTTAATAATTTGCCGTGTTTTATTCTGGATAATAGTAAATAGTTAAGGAGTTGCTGTTTATGAGCAGCGTTTAGTGATCTTGCCGTTTTCAGTTCATAAATAATACTATTATCAACAAGCAAATCTATTTTATAAAGTTTTATAAAGTCTTTATATGTTAAAGTTAACCCTACTTCACTATTTGCTTTTATTGAATGACCTGGACATTTTTGCAGTAGAATTTTTTGATAAATCTTTTCATCACAAAAATTTCCAATATCATTATGAATATCAAAAGCAAATCCAGTCACAATCTTATCTATTGCATGAAATTCCTCTTGTGTTTTAGTAATTATCTTTTTTTTGCATTCTATATTCATAATAATATCTTTAAAAATGATTCTGTCACATTGCATTAACTCGGTAAAGGATTTCATTTTTATTTATGGCATTTTTTGTTATTTCTTCTGGTGTAAGAAAATCGGATGGTTTTATTTCTTGTATTTCCCAGTTACCATTTTCTTGTAGGATTTTTGGATAATCTTTTCCATAAATACGGCAGTAGAGTGTGGATCCGAATCGGCGGCGTTTTTCATGTGGGTCTTCGATGGATAAATCTTCGTCGGTGGTTGTTAGTGCGTGTGCGATAGGTGCTTGTATGACACCCCATCCGCCGGGTTTTAGGATTCGACTGATTTCTTGCATTCCGGTAAGGTGATCCGGTACTTGTTGTAGCACATGGTTGCAAAGAACAATATCGAAATAATTATCTGGGAATTTTATTTTGGTTACGTCAAGGCGGATAGCGTTGAATTCCGTAAAATCTTCGGGATAGAGCGAGCCGCAGGTGAAGTCTATGTGCGGTTGTTTGCTTAGCCAGCGTGCAAGAATGTCATCTGGGGCAATATGCAGAAGTTTTTTTGTTGATGTTAATTTGGCGAGTTGTTGAGCAAAATAGAGGCGTAAAAGGCGTGATCGGTCGCTGGAATTACATGAGGGGCAGGCTGCATTTTTGCGTCTGGCTGTACCAACAGCATTTAGTTTTTGTATCCTTTTTGAATGTGACCCTGCTGCACGAAAACGGTTGGAGCTATTGCTGCAGTATAGGCAGTAATACTTATTGCCTTTGTTGATATTACGAAATATAGCGTTACGAATCTTTTTTAATGACATTTTAGTTCCTTTATGATTCCCTGCAGTCTATCCTCTTTTAGAGGTGGAATGAAAGTGGAATTTTAATAACTTGTTAATTATTGCTTGTTTTACTGAATATCTCTGCTATTGTTTGACGCTGAATCTAGTTGTTTGGTTATATTTAAGGAGAAGTTGTAGATGAAAAAGGTTGTATTGTTAGGTTGTTTTTTGGTGGTTGCATTAACATCGTTTGTTCGTGCACAAGGTAAGGTTGAAGATAGTATTGAGTCAAAATGGTATGTTGGTGCTGGGCTGGGCTACTATAATTTTGAAGGTGATCAGGTTCTTGATGATTCAATATATATGTTGGGTCGCATAGGATATGATCTTAATGAGTGGTGGTCAATTGAAGGTATGCTTACGCTTTCTCCAAGTATGGATGAAAATTTCACAGAAGATGATCTTGGGAATCCTGTATCTCAGGCAGAGGAGGGGGAAGGGGAATTTGGTAGTACGTTTGGTTTTGGTATGGTGGTTGATGGACTCTTTCATTTTACGCGCTGGGATCGTGTAGATCCATTTTTGGCTTTAGGTGGTGGCTTGACCTTTTATGGGGATAAGATTAATGGCAGAAAGACGGATAGCAATGTTCGTGCTGGTGGTGGTTTGATGTATCACTTTAATGATGAATGGGCAATCCGTGGAGATGTTAGAGCCTTAATTGCAGGAAATCATACAGAAGTTAATTTGATTATGGATGCAGGAGTTATATGGTATTGGGATTCACATGTTTCGGCTGAGTACGAAGTTACTGGCGGACCACTTGATAGTGATGCTGATGGACTTACTGATGCAAAAGAGAATGAAATTGGTACTGATCCTTATAATGCTGATACTGATGCTGATGGTCTTTCTGATGGTGAAGAGTATCTTTCTTACAAAACTGATCCTTTAAATAAGGATACAGATTTTGATGGATTGACGGATGGATTTGATGAAGTCTCTAAATATAAGACTAACCCTCTGTTACGTGATACTGATAATGGTGGAGTCGCTGATGGGCATGAAGTTATTGAAGATGGTACTGACCCTCTTGATCCTTCGGACGACTTAAAGTTATATGAATTAAAAATAGAGTTTGATTATAATAAAACAATCATTAAGAGTCAGTATGCACGTGATCTTTCGATAGTTATCAAGGAATTGCAACGTAATCCTGGCTCAACAGCCAGAATTGAGGGTCATGCGGATCGTACAGCAAAATCCAATAAGAAGTACAATGATGAACTTTCGCAGCGTCGTGCAGAATCTGTGTTGAATTATGTTGTTAAGAACGGCGGTATTGCTAAGAGCCGTTTGGAAGCTCATGGGTATGGGTTTAGTCGTCCTAAAGAGCCGAATGATCCTAAGCATGGTAATCCGGTAAATCGGCGAGTTGAAGTTTATATCAGCGGTACTCATGATAGCATTATTAAATAGGCTATAGGTAAAAATATTAAGGAATTAGAATTATGTCTTTAGGTAAGCAGGAAATTGTAGAGATAATGAAGTCGTTGCCACATCGTTACCCGTTTTTGTTGGTTGATCGTGTGCTAGAATGTAATGTAGAAGAACAAACAATTGTTGCTATAAAAAATGTAACTATTAATGAACCGTTTTTTCAGGGACATTTTCCTGGTATGCCGATTATGCCTGGTGTGCTTCAGCTTGAAGCGATGGCACAGGTTGGTGGGTTATTGATGAATCAAGTTGCGGGAACTGATGGTCAGATTCCTTTCTTTATGGGAATTGATAAGGCGAAGTTCCGCCGTCCGGTAACTCCTGGTGATCAGTTGAAAATTGAAGTGAAAATATTAAAACTTCGTTCACGTTCAGTGAAGCTTGAGGCTAAAGTTTATGTAGAGGGTAAAGTAGCGTCACAGGCCGAATTGATGTGCATGATGACTGATGAGAAGGCCGGCGAATGACACAAATCCACAGCAGTGCTGTTGTAGATGAGCAGGCACAACTTGGAACTGATGTTGAGATTGGTCCGTTTTGTGTTGTAGGTCCTGATGTGACAATAAAAGACGGTGCATGCCTTATGTCGCATGTTGTTCTTGATGGCAATACAACTATTGGCGAGAAGTGTAATATTTTCCCATTTGCATCTATTGGAACACAGACGCAGGATTTAAAGTTCAAGGGCGGCAAAACATTTGTTGAAATTGGTGCAAAAACTACTCTGCGTGAATATGTTACAGTTAACTCTGGTACTGAAGATGGTGAGTATACGCGTGTTGGCGAAGGGTGTCATATTATGGCGTATTCGCATGTGGCACACGCTTGTCAGGTAGGTAATGGTGTTATTATTTCCAATAGTACGCATCTTGCCGGTCATGTTATTATTGAAGATGCGGTGGTAATTGCCGGATTGTGCGGAGTTCATCAATTTGTACGTATCGGAACAATGTGTATGGTTGGCGGTATGAGCAGAATTTCTCAGGACTGCCCGCCTTATATGATGGTGGTTGGTAATCCTGACCCAGAGGTGAAAGGCTTGAATAGTATTGGCTTAAAACGTCGCGGGGTAACACCTGAAGCTAGGTCGGTGCTTAAGCAGGCGTTAAAGATATTGTTTAGGGATGGATTATCAACTACGCAGGCATTAGAAAAGATAGATTCTGAATTAGAAAAGAATTTAGAGCTTGGACATTTGGTTGAGTTTATAAGAAACAGCGAGCGCGGTATTTGTAAATAGTTTTTAGTAAAGTTGACAGAACCTAATCCGAAATAAGAATTGAGAAAATGAGAAGAATTGTTTTAGCAGTTATACTATTATTGGGAATTGTAGTGTTTTATGGGTGCGAAGACGATTCTGATAACTTGGAGCTTGAATTAGGAAGTAGTACGTTACGAGGAAATATTGTTGGAGTAGATGAAGGCGTCCTTGTAGGATTAAGGGGAACTAATACTCGAACATATACCGATAAGAATGGGGAGTTTGTAATTTCCGGCATTCCTTTAGGTGAATATATGCTCTATTTTGAAGTTGGTGGACGAGAGTATTCATATTCAGTTTCCATACCGGAAAAATCAACTATTATGATTCGTAATATCCGTTTTTATGAAGATGGATCTTTGTCTATTGATTATGTTAAAGAGCTATTGAATGGTGATAGCAAAGAACCTGAAAGTAATAATAATGTTAGTAATGATAATGAATTAGCAACGGGTATGAGGGTATCGTGGCTGGGAGGAGGTATGTCATTTGACGATATTATGATCGTTAATGAGTTTCCGACAAATATTCCTGTTGCTATACCGCTTACAGGTGGGGTTGCTGTCACATCGTATGGATATCAGGAGGTTTTTCCTCCGCATGGTGTAGGCTCAGTTTCGCACCACTATACTGGAGCATCGTTTTCTATGCCTGTGAGGCATTTTCCGCTTCCATCTATTTCTAACGTAAACGCTAATGCTTTATCGATAAATTAAATCTTAAAACAGCATATTAGAATATATTATTGATGTAATCTTAAATGTATGTTTATATAATAAAAAATGATTAATAAAACTAAACTATTAGATGCTTTTGTGCATATATTTCAATATTGCACGATAATTGGAGGTGGTAATCTTGTGGCCATCATAATTCGTATGTTAAGTGTGTTTATGGTCTGTTTTGCACTGTTGTTTGTTGCGGCAACTGATACGCAGGAAAGAATGGATTTTAATTTTGATCAGGTTGATATCCCTACATTTGTTCGATTAGTGGGTGATATTACGGGGAAGCGGTTTGTTGTTTCTAGTGATGTTAAGGGGAAAATAACAGTTGTCTCTCCGCAGGTTTCTCGCAATGAGGTCTATCCGCTGTTTGTAAATATTCTTGAGTCTGCTGGCTGTTCTGTCATTCAAGAGGATGATCTTTATCGCATTGTACCGTTACCTCGTGGTGATGTGATATCAACTCCTATAATAAGTTCGGATGAAGAAACTCCGGCAAGTGGGATTGTTACAAAAATCATTCGATTAGAGCATATTTCGGCAGAATCTATGCGCAAGTTGCTTGAGACAAGGATGGGCGGAAAGAATAGTTCTAGTGTTGCTATAATAGAAGAAACTAATCACTTGATTATTACAGATTCGGCAACCAGTATTCGTAGAATAGAAAAAATTATTGCAGAGATTGACCGCCCGGGAATGGCACGTAGTACTGAAGTTGTGGTTTTAAAGTTTACTACAGCGGTTGATTTGGCACGGCAACTTAATGATGCATTATCTGAAAGCGAAAGCCGAGCTGATAAACTTAAAAATCGCTTACCAGCAACTAGCAGAAATCTTAGCTCTTCTAGGCAGGCTTATGTTGTGGCGTCGCCAGATTCTAATAAACTTATTCTTGTGGGGCCTGAATCGCAATTGAAGTTTCTGAAAGATATTATTGCTAAGATGGATGTTGATGTACCCTCCGGTAGCGGGCGGCTTAATGCAGTTTTTCTAAAATATATTTCATCAGATGATGCGGCAAAGAATATTAACGCTTTGTTAGAGAAGTCCGTTAGCAAAAGTGTGGCGGGTGGCAAGAAGCGGAGCATTGCCATAGAATCCAGTATTGCAAATAATGCATTATTGATAGACGCATCGCCCGGTGATTTGAAAGTTGTTACAGACCTTATTAATCAATTAGATGTTCCACGCGAGCAAGTTCATATTGAAGTTGTTATTGCAGAAGTTACGGTTGGTGATAACTTAAATCTTGGTGTGGAAATGGCGGCATTGAATATGCCATCTCTAGTTGGTGATACTGTTGTTCAGGGGGCTAGTACATTTTTAGCCGGAGGCTTGCTTGATTCGGTCCAAAAGGGGATATTTCCTAACGGTATATCAATAGCGGCTGCACATGGTAGCCATTTAGATGCGGCAGGAAATATTGTGGCAGATTATCCGGGTGTTATCAATATTGAGGCTCTAAAAACAGATAGTCGTCTGAAGATTCTGTCTGAAACTGCTCTGGAGGCTCAGAATAACAGTGAGGCAAGTGTAAGAATTGTAGATGAAATACCTATATTATCATCAACAATTCAGGGAGGTTCCGGTACGAGCCGTGATGTTATTCAGAATATTGAACGAATAGAGGTTGGTATAAAGTTGATATTAACACCACACGTGATACCGGGGGATTTGGTAAGAATGGAACTGAATCCACTTATTGAGGCTGTTGTTGAAGCAAAGAACACAACACCAGAACAGCAACTTACCCCAACTATTGCACGGCGCGAGGTCAAAACGACAGTGACAGTGCCTGATGGTAAAACCATAATTATTGCTGGTCTTACTCGTCAAGATAAAGCTGAAGTTGTAAGGAAGGTTCCGTTACTAGGATCTATTCCGCTAATAGGTTTTTTCTTCCGGCAGAAAGCTGTAGTAAACAAAACAACAGATCTGCTGATATTCGTAACACCCCGAGTGGTTAGTGATATTGCTGTGGCTGAAGAAGTCATGGAAAAGTGGAAAGAAAAAACAGGATTAACCAAACATGAAACAGAGCAACAACCAGAAAAATAGTTCTGATATCAACTCCTTAAAAGCAGAGGCTGAGAATGAAGGACTCCTTTTCCTTGCTTCAATTGATGACGCAATCTTGGTGCCAGAACTTGTCGATAAACTTTCCTTTGACTGGGCACGTACAAACAATATGTTACCGGTTGTTATTGACCAGAAAAAATGTGTGTTGATGTCTGATCTTTCTTGTGTTGATGAACAGGAATATCTTGAACTCCTGATAGGCGAAGATCTAATTCCTGTGGTTGCACCAACTGCCCTGATTGCCGAGGCCGTTGAGCATTGTTATTATCGTCGCGATAATACTGCTAAAGAATTTATCAGAGATATTGAAGAAACATCAGCTTCAAATGTACGTGTCGAAAAAAGCGATTTACTTGAAGATGCAACTAATGCACCGGTAACGCAGTTGGTTAATCTTATATTACTTGGTGCCGTTAAACAGGGTGCATCAGATATACATTTTGAGCCTTTTGAGTCACATTTGCGTGTACGTTACCGGATTGATGGTATTCTTTATGAGCAGTCTTTGCCGCCTAAACATTTAGAGCATGCTTTGGTTTCTCGTCTAAAAGTTATGGCACACATGGATATTGCAGAAAAGCGGTTGCCGCAAGATGGAATGGCAAATGTAAGGGTGGGGGATCGTGAAATTGATATTCGTGTTTCCACTATACCAGTGGCTGAGGGGGAACGGGTTGTGTTGCGACTATTAGATAGAGATACTGCCTTGTTGCCGTTGTCTGATCTGGGCATGGATAAAACAGCATTAATTGGCTTTGATAAGCTTTTGGAGTTGTCTAATGGGATTATTTTAGTCTCTGGCCCAACCGGTTCCGGTAAGACGACAACTCTTTACGCTGGCTTGGCAAAACTTGATGCTTCACGAAAAAACATTCTTACCATTGAAGATCCTATTGAGTATCGTCTATCAAATATTGGGCAGATACAAGTGAAGCCCAAAATCGGGCTTACTTTTGCCAGTGGATTGCGGCATATCTTGCGGCAGGATCCTGATGTTATTCTGGTTGGTGAGACGCGTGATAAAGAAACTGCTGAGATCGCAATTCGTGCATCCCTTACCGGGCATTTAGTTTTTACCACTTTGCATACCAACGATGCACCAAGTGCCGTTGTTCGATTAATTGATATGGGCATCGAGCCGTGTTTGATTGCCTCTACATTAAAAGGTGTACTTGCCCAGCGATTGGTAAGAAAATTATGCCTTGAATGTAAACAAGAAGTGACAGTTCAAGAGTCATTGATAGAACGAAACCCTGAGATTACCAACTTATTAAGTCCTGGTCAAAAAGTCTGGAAAGCAGTGGGATGCTCTGCCTGTAAAGAAGGTTACAGCGGGCGGGTTGGTGTTTTTGAGCTGATGCTGGTTGATGAGCAAATGCAAAACATGATTCGTACCGGCAATATAACGGCAGGAGTTCTTATTGATGCGGCAGAACACGCAGGCATGGTTAGTTTATTTGCCGACGGAATCAGCAAGGCAATACAAGGCCTAACCAGCATTGAAGAAGTGCTGGGCACACTTCTTAAGTAAAGGGTAAAGGGTAAAGGGTAAAAAAGGGGAGTAATAGAAAAGAAATGACAAGAAAATATATAATAGGAAGCAAATATACTGTACGAGAATTAATGGAATTGGCTATAGAGGAAATGTATCAATCTATTCCTGACCCTAACCGAAATGATAATAAACCAAATCCAAAAGTTGGAGCCGTTATTGCTACTCAAGATGGTATATTAATATCAACTTCTCATCGTGGTGAACTTAGAATAGGTGATCATGCTGAGTTTACAGCAATTGAGCGTAAAAATAGGGGTATGAAATTAGATGGTAATGTTATTTATGCAACATTAGAACCTTGTGCCCCAGGTGCAAGAAATCATCCAAAGCTTTCATGTTCTGAACGTGTTGTTAATGCTCGTATTTCCAAAGTTTTTATAGGTCATATTGACCCAGATCCGTCAGTTTCCGGTCAAGGTCGGGACTTTTTAACTTCTAATGATATTGATGTTGATTATTTTGACAGAGATCTTATTGATGTTATATATAAAGAAAATAGAATTTTTTTTGATGATGCCGTTATTAGATCACATGAATTTAACTCTAATCCTATACTTCCAAAACCTACGATTCTAACGCAAGGTCTTACGAGCTTTGACATTAAAGATTTATCTGAAGAAGCACAGCAGGATTTGATTGACCGATTAAATCTAAACTCAAAAATAGCATCAGAAGGTTTTATTAAATATTTAACTCAACTTGGTCTAGTTTTTAAACCTGAAAATTCTAATACTGTCAGACCAACAGGAATGGGATTATTGCTATTGGGACGACACCCTCAATTGGAGTTTGAACAATCCAGAATCAAGTTTACTATTGAACAATCGATAGGTGATGCAAAGATTAAGGATATTGAGGGACCTCTTTTGTTAATGCCTGAAAAAATTGAAAATCTACTTAATTTAAGTTTCTTGCCAGAAATAAATCGTGAAACATTTCATAGGGAGGAAATTGTTGATATTTCCATTAAGTTATTAAGGGAATTAGTAATCAATGCTATTGTTCATAGAGATTATTTAATAAAGGATAAACAAGTTAGAGTTGTTGCACACAAAGATAGAATAGAAATATGGAGCCCTGGTGCACCTATAATTAGTCTTGATAAATTCAGAAAGTTTAATGTTCCATCAATCAGCCGTAATCCGAAATTAGCTTATATTTTCTTTAAAACAGGATTAGTTGAAGAACGTGGTATTGGCATGAAAGAGTTAAAAGCATTTAAGGATAATAATAGTTTACCTAATCCTACTTTTCGCATGGAAAACGATTACTTTATTATTACCATTTTCAGAAAGACTGATACACAAGACGAGATTAGTCTTGATATGGTAATTAATTACATCAATGAAATGAATAAGATTTCATCAGGTGATTATGCTGCTCGCTTTAAAGTATCGACTAAAACAGCTTTCAGGCATTTAAATAAACTTTATGATAGTGGGACATTAGATAGAGAAGGCGAAAAGAAAGGTAGAAAGTATTTCTTAAAAGAATAGATAATGGACACAATAACGGACATGTCCTTTATAATATTAATATATAAGGCAGTTAATCTCATTAATATGAAGTAACAGGTAGTATCGGCGTAGAATAATAAATAGGAATATAAATAATGTCCGATATATGATAAATGATAGTGTTAATGTTAATATATATTGGACATAATAATGAACATGTCCGATAAACTGATCGGTAAAATAAAATGTATCTGATAAAAATTAATTAGTATCAATTGGTTTTTATAAATATTCCGAGTGATGCAATATCTCGGCGGTACATGAAATCGTTGTGTAACCTTTTTAACCTCTACGTTCCGCTTTCGAATAGAGTTTTGATTTTCGATAATAGTTGTGAAAAAGCATCCTTGGTTGCTAGTATCCATAGAATGTCCGAGGAAATTATGGATAATAACATTTATAAGGTAATAAGGCGACAGGTTGAGGAGGCAAATAATGAGCAAAATAAAAAAAGATAACTTCGCAACAAATGCGGAACGAGCCTTACAGGAGGCGGTTGCCGATACAATAGAAGAACATCGCCGTGCTGGTATGCCGATTGTGGTTGCACGTGATGGGAAGCCGGTTAAGGTTGACCCGAATATGGTGCGGACTGTACGGGAAGAATGTGAGGAGTACGGGCATCGGGTAGTGCCAAAAGTTTTATGAAAACGCATGAAAAACTGAATATACAATATCCAACCTGCCCACATTGCTTCGCAAAGCGATGCAGGCGGGTAAGGAATATCCAATGAACAAGGAAAGATTATGAGTGATAAAAAACAAGATATATTTGATAGATTTGCACGATTAGGCACTTGGGTTGTTGGGCTTCAGTATTATGAAGACGCAGGAAAGATTGAAAATGCAGACGTTCTCTTTGAGCGTGATCCGAAAAACCCTTTTGATAAAAATGCAGTTGCTGTATTTACAACTAATGGTGTTAAGATAGGGCATCTGCCACAGTATGATGCTATATATTTGTCTCCGCTTATTTTGCAAGGGGTGGTGGCTTTAAAGGGGCGGGTAGGGGAAGGAAATCGTGGTGATATTGCACCATTGGCACTGGAAGTTTTTGCTACATCAAAAGTATCGGAAATTACTGTTCGTGATACTAGTGATGATTGGCGTGCAGTTTATCATAATATCTTTGTCGATATTTGGGAGCGTCTATCTGAGTATTCGGCACTTACACTACATGAATTTCGTGAACGATTTAGGCCATTAGCTCATGAACAGCCGTTATTTCCTAAGACACAGTTTCTTTATCGTATGCTTAAAGCACATATTGCTGATTTGAAGTTGCAGGAAGTGATACGTTTTCGTGATCAAATTGTTGCGTCTATTAAAGAGATGTCTTTTGGTGCGTTTATGGGATGGCCTGAACTGACGGTTATCCCTCTGGATGCGAGTGGTAATCCTTTGCCGGAGCTAGGGTCGGCTGATGCCGAAGTTTCTGCACTTGCTGCTATGGATAAAGAAATAGATGTGTTGCGTTTGCTTCCTTCAAAATGTCCGTACCCGGTAGGTGCTCATGGAGCTATTGTAATGGTTCGCAGTGATTTTTATTCTCTTGATTGGTTTGATTCAGTGGAGTGTGCAGAAGTATATTGGTATCAGATGATTCTTTCAGGAATGAAAAATGCGATGCATAATGATTTATACGCTCTGCCTGCAACTGATATCACTTCTGATAATATTAAAAAGGATATTCTTGAACTTATGAAGCATGCAGATTGTGAGTTGACTGACTCTGAGGAGCGGAATAGTACTCGTGTAGGTGTTACTGCTGGTGATCATGTTGGGTATGCTATTTATTCTGATTCTAAACTTGTGCGTTTGAACCTTTGTGACGGGGAAAATGGGGAAATACCTTTGGCGTATGATTATACTAATATTGAAGATTAAAAATTCAATTAAAATATTTTTATGAAAACATTTAATTATAAGGGATATAACACTAAGGGGCAGGTGCAGAAGGGGCTGGTTGAGGCTTTGAGTGTTAAGGATGCACGTGAAAAACTTGCGGCAACGGGTATTCTTGCGGAGAAGCTTACCGCTACTGGTCGTCAGCTGCGGCTTTCTGTTGCAACACGCTCTGTGATTTACCGTGAACTTAGTGCATTGCTTGATGCGGGGTTGCCGTTGGTGGATGCGTTAGAGATTCTTGTTTCATCGCCGGAGGTTAGGGATGCTCAGTTAGGGCTTGCTGGTATTCGTGATCGCGTTAGAGAGGGGGCATCCCTTGCCGCATCTTTTTCTGAAGCGAGTTCATCGGTTACCAGTTTTGAGACATCAATTATTGAGGCTTCGGAACGTTCGGCAACGGTTGCGGATGTATTGTCACGTTTGGCTGATTTTTTGGATGAACAAGAGGAGTTGCGGCAGAGTGTGCAGTCGGCATTGGTCTATCCTATGATAGTTATATCTGTTGGTATTTGTGTTGCAATATTGATGCTTGGTGTATTGATTCCACGGACACGTGACTTACTCAGCTCAGGGCAGGGAGAGTGGCCGTTGCTTACAACAATTATGATGGCACTGGGGCAGGTGGTTATGCGTTGGGGCTTGCCCGTATTGATTGTTGTTGTAATCGCTGTATATATATTCCGGCGTCGTTTAAAGAATAATAGTGCTATGCAATGTCGCTGGGATAAGCGTCTGTTTAATTTGCCGATTATTGGGCGTGGATATAAATTGTTAGTGAATGAACGGTTTTGTAGGACAATGGCAATTCTGCTGGATGGTGGAGTTTCTTTGATTGAAAGCTTAGTTATCGCAGGGCGTGCGACTGGCAGTGTATGGGTGACGGCACTTGCCGTTGAAGAGTCTGAAAAGATTCGGCATGGCGATAAACTTTCAAGTGCATTGGAGCGTATACCGCCAATGGCAGAGTTTTTGCCAGGCTGGGTACGCGTGGGTGAGGCTGGCGGTGGGATGGCAAGGTTGCTATCAAGTGCGGCTCAACGTTATGGTTTACAGTGGCGACGTTTTCTGAAGTTGCATCTTAGCTTTCTGGAGCCGCTAATTATTTTATTGATAGGAGGATTTGTGCTGTTGATAACATTAGCAGTTTTATTGCCGATTTTGAATATGTCTAAAGGTATGTAGATTTTTTTATAAAAATGTAAAGAGGTGTTGACGTAAAGCAAAACAATTTGTAGTCTTGATGACAAAGTTGTAGTTATCATTTCAATAAGCAGTAAATACTTCAAAGAATTTTCTGTTATTATGCGAGTGAAATTATCGAGTGATAAATTATTTGCATATAGTACAAACAGCTCGTGATAAAGTATCACGGCAAACAAGGAGGTGGGAAGCATGGCAGCAAAAAAGAAAGTAGCAAAGAAGAAGGTAGCCAAGAAGGCAGTGGCCAAAAAGCCCGCAGCCAAAAAGGTAGCTAAGAAGCCTGTCGCCAAAAAGAAGGTAGTCAAAAAAGTAGCACCTAAAAAAAAGGCTGTAGCGAAAAAGAAAGTCACAAAAAAGGTGGCACCTAAGAAAGCTGTAAAGAAAGTGGCTAAGAAAAAAGTCGCAAAGAAACCTGTGGCCAAAAAGCCCGCAGCCAAAAAGGTAGCTAAGAAAGCTGTTGCTAAAAAGAAGGTAGTCAAAAAAGTAGCACCTAAAAAAAAGGCTGTAGCGAAAAAGAAAGTTGCTAAAAAAGCTGTAAAAAAGGTAGCCAAGAAGAAGGCAACAAAGAAAAAGAAATAAATTATTTTAGGTGAGAAATCACTTTAAAATAAATAATTTAAAATGACGGACGTGGATTATTCTGCGTACCGTCATTTTTGTTTTTGATTTGCTCGGGATGTTATGCCATTATTCACGAATATATTGTTTTTGGTTAGTTTTATTTGGTTTGAGGTGTATTATGGTGAATTTCATCCCTATAGCAGGGGTTTCTGCAGCATTTAGTGACTCTGATTTTGCAGGCAAACTTATTGTTTTTATATTATTATTGGGTTCAATGTACGCATGGACTGTTATGATAGTGAAGCTAAAGCAGCTTAGTTTGGCAAAGAAGATGAGTACTCGTTTTCTAGCATCATATAGAAAAGAAGATAATCCGGTGGGGTTGTTTGTACGAAGATCAAGTTTTAAGGGTAGCCCTGACTATGAGATATATATAAATACTTGTAATGCACTGGGGGAGGCTTTTGAGCTTTCTGGTCTTGATAATGATGATCTGTTTATGGGCGGTGTTGGTGCTGAGCATAGATTGGATAACATAAAAGTTGATGCTGTGAAGGTGGTTGCTGAGAGGATAATGGCTGAACAGGTTTTGGCATTAGAGCATCAGATGGGTACTGTGGCATCTGCGGCAACAACAGCACCATTTCTCGGATTGCTGGGAACCGTGCTTGGTGTTATGTCCGCTTTTGGTGGTATGGCTGCGAGTGGGTCTGCTATGTTATCTGCGGTTGCACCTGGTATTTCAAGTGCACTTTTAACTACTGTGGTAGGTCTATTAGTGGCACTGCCGTCTTCGCTTGGTTATAATTATCTTACTGATAAAATTAGGGGATTAAGTGTAGGTATGGATAATTTTGTCCAGGAATTGTCATCTGATATTGAAATAAATTATTTACAGCAGAAGTAAAGGTATTTAGCCGTGGCACGAAAGACTCCTTTAATATCGTCAAAACAGATTAGCGAAATCAATATGACTCCGCTAATGGATCTGACATTTATTCTGCTTATTACTTTTATTATTACATTCCCGTTAATAGAGCAGGGGATTCCATTAAAGCTTCCTAAGGGAAAGGCTACTGCGCTAAGTGATGAGAAGTCGCGTACTATAAATATTGATAAGGATGGAAATATATTTCTTGATAATGTTTCTGTTAGTTTGATGGAGCTTGACAATATTATGATTGATTTGGGAAATCGAAATCCCGATGTAATTGTAATGGTGCGTGCAGATAAGCGGTTAGCTTACGGTGGAGTCGTTAAGGTTCTTAAAAGTCTACATGCGGCAAATATAACCAAGATGGTGTTAGTGACGGAGGCTGAGTAGTTTATGAAGACTAGGTTTTGGCACTATTTTATGATTGTCGCAATAGTGCATATAGTTTTTCTTTCTGTGTATATACTTATATCCGGATGCCATAGAATTGTTAAGCCTAAGCCGGTGATTATGATGCCGGTAGAGGTTATGGTTGCCGCTCCGCAGAAAAAAACGGTAACGGCACCACCAGTTGTTAAGCCGAAGCCTGAACCTGAAGTGATTCCAAAACCAATTAAGAAGCCAGCAATTAAGCCGAAGCCAAAACCTAAACCAAAGCCGAAATTAACGAAAGTAAAAGTTAGTACAAAACGTGTTACCCGTAATGATAGAAAGAAACCAGCGAAGGTTCTAACAAGTAAGGAAATAAAACAGCGGCTTAAAAATGATATAAAGGTTACTAATACTACATACAATCCCAGTGCCGATGCCGTTGATTTTGCTAAGATTAAGAGTTCGTTATATAATGCTTGGAATCAACCTAGTGGCGAAGAGGCTGGCGGGATAACATTGCGGGCAGAAATAACTTTAGCTATTGATGGTAGAATTACTGGTAGACGACTGGTTAAGTCATCTGGTAATGTGGTTTTGGATAGATCGGTTATGAATGCATTAAATTCAGTAACAAAAATTAATGGATTAAGTATAGGGTTTACAAAAAATCATAAAAAAGTAATCATTGCGTTTATGGTAGATTGAAAATAGTGAATAACTAATAGTGAATAGTGAATAACTAATAGTGAATAACTAATAGTGAATAATGAATAGAGAATAGTTATATTATGAAAATTTTATTACGTAGTGCATTGTTTTTAGTATTGAGTGTGGCTCTTTTTAACCAAGAGATCATGGCACAGTCTGATATTATGATTGTGAAAGAGGGGGCAAAAAAGATTTCGTTGGATATTTCTGAGATGAGAATTCCGGCAGGGGCGACTGGTGCAATGTTCCGGCAGACGCTTGAGAATGATCTTAAAAGGTCTGGGTGGTTTATGATTGCTCCTGCGGGGCGTGCGGCCATTGTGGTTCGTGGTCAGTTCTCACAATCTGGTAATGCGGTAACTTGTAGTGCGGAGGTTATCAATACAGCCTCCTCTCGGGTATTTTTTAGACGTGCTTTTAAGGCAAAAAGAAAAGATGTAAGGCGTTTGGCACATAGTGTCTCCGATGCAATTGTTTTTTCAGTAAAGAAAGTTCCTGGTATTGCCTCAACAAAGATAGCTATGGTTGGTGCACATGGTACTAGAAAAGATATATATTTATGTGATGCTGATGGCAATAATATGAAAAAAGTTACTTCTCAAGGTGCAATTTGTATATCCCCAAACTGGTGGCCGGATGGAAAGAATATAGTATATACTTCGTATCATAAAAAATTTCCTGATCTTTATAGATTGGACTTGATTAATAATAAACTTAGTAAAATTTTGAATTTTTCAGGAATTAATACTGGGGGATGTATATCTCCTGATGGGCGTAAAATGGCATTGATTTTGTCTAAAGACGGTAATCCTGACCTATATGTTATGGATATACACAGTAAACGCCTAACAAGGTTAACTAAAACCGGACATGCGGCAGAGGCTAGTCCATCTTGGTCGCCGGATGGTTCTAAAATTGTGTATGTTTCTGATACTTCAGGCTCGCCGCAACTTTATGTTATTGGCAACCGAGGCGGTCGGCCTAAGCGGATTAGCTTTAGAGGCAGAGAGAATGTCTCGCCTGATTGGGGTAGAGATGGACGAATTGCTTATAGTAGCAGGCGTAGTGGACGTTACCAGATATGTGTATATGATCCGGCAGATGGGCAGTCAATACAGTTGACAAAGGAGTATGTTGATCATGAATCTCCATCTTGGGCACAGGATAGCAGGCATATAGTTTGCGTTAGAACAGTTAATTATAATGCAGATTTGTATATACTTGACACTATGGGGGATTCTCCCGTACGCTTGACGAATATGAGTGGTGATTGGTATGCACCGGCATGGTCACCAAAGTAAGGATTAATGGTAAATTGTTGGGTTTTAATGGTTAAACTGTTGTATTATTGTGATAGAGAGTTTTAGGATATTAGTAGGTTGTTTAAATAATAAAGGAGATGGATGTGAATAAATATTTAAGAATGAGTTTGCTGGTGGGTATTTGTGCTTTAGTGGTTTTTGGTGCTGGTTGTGGCGGAAAGAATGTTGATATAAAGGGCTTTGATGATGATCTTTCTCTTGAGGGGTATGGAACTGACGGAACATATTCGTTGCCGGGGGCTAGATTTGATGAAAATGGAGTTCGCATTCAGAACGTTTCCTTTGAAAATGTGATGTTTGGTTATGATAGTTTCCAGATAGCCAATTCTGAAATTGCTAAAATTGAGCAGGCAACAGAATATATGAGCCAGAACCGAAACGTAAAACTTGTTTTGGAAGGTAATTGCGATGAGCGAGGTAGCCGTGAGTATAATATCTCGTTAGGTGAATATCGTGCATTGGCTGTCAGGGCACACATGATAGGGCTTGGTATTGACGGGAACAGGATACAGACGAGAAGTTATGGCGAGGAGAATCCACTGGATGCTGGTCATAATGAGTCTGCATGGCGAACGAATCGTCGGGTTGAATTTGCGTTATATCGGTAAAGAATTAAGACAGAATCATTTTGCACGACGGTAAAAGAATTTGGCAGGACTATTTTTTTGCACGGCGGTAAAAGAATTTGGCAGGACTATTTAGGACAGGACTATTTTTTTGCACGACGGTAAAAGAATTTGGCAGGACTATTGGGGGCAGGACTATTTTTTTGCACGACGGTAAAAGAATTTGGCAGGACTATTTAGGGCAGGACTATTTTTTTGCACGACGGTAAAAGAATT
>CAMZLY010000095.1 GCA_947311825.1 uncultured bacterium | reverse complement strand
TATAGTAGTGGTGCAAATGATGCCGGTCATTTCATGGTCAACTCATACTATCCAGCGGGCTATAATGAAAATGGCGTTTTGATAACTAATCAAGTTGATCTTGGGGGGGATGTAACTGTTCTTGAGAGTCAAAGGGTTCATATTCAAAATCAATTAGGACTATTGGTTGGAACTGTAGATCCTGCAGAGAAAAAATTTATGTTTGACAATTTACTTGATTATATTGATATAGACAATATTCCCGGTAATTTAGGTGTTCCTGGTGGTGCGGCCGATTTGTTATCTCCCTGTACTGAGCGTGTGCCGATGCTTAATGAGGTGTTTGTTAAAGAATTTACTCCTAGTCGGGCTCGAGTTCGGTTTATAAGAAATGGTGATGGGACCGGCATAATTCATGGAGGTGTATATTTTACTACAGAATGGGCATATCCATTCCTAACTTTCATTGATAAAGAGTATAAATTTAAGTGTTCTACGGCTGGTAGTGAAGTGATATTGGATGGTAGCCAGAGTACACATATTCCATTGCCGACACAAACTTTTGAGTATGATGCTGATTATTTAGGGGCGGCTGAAAAAAGAGATTTTCATACAAAAGAAGGGAAAGCTGTTACTTTTATAAATATCCCTGTAGCAACAAATGATACTAAATTTACTGTTAATCTGAAGTTGCAATATTGGGTAGTTCAAGATCCTGGTGGTGCTGAGGTTGATCAAACACCAGTCTTAGATTTTTCTTGGACAACAAATATACCCTTAGGATCAAAAGATTTTGCATTACCAGAGAAAGGGCTTGAAGTTGTAGATCCACGATATAATTGGGATAAATCACAGTGGTTACCTCCTTACGACGGTACAAATACAGAAGATAAAATAAATGCAAATACTAGAAAACTTCTTGTTGAAAAAGATCCTGATTATGTAGCAGAACATCCCTATGATGCCGATATGTCGATGCATGTTTCAGATGCAGGTAGGCTATTTGCCGTTGAGGAAATGGGGCATTTACTAAGGTCAAGAAAAACAGGAGGTTTTTACAAAACAATACGACTTTTTACTATCGGAAATAATGTTAAATCAGATAAGGTAAACAAATATTTCAAATTAGACGGGAAGTCTGAACGTGGATTGGTTAATATTAATACTGAATTTGAAGATGTTTTAAAATCGGCATTTATTGGTTTGCCGGTGGGATATGCAAATACTAATCTTATTTTACAAAGTGATATTAGTCGTATTTATAATGCTATTGATTCAAGAATCACATCAACAAATGGTGGTCCTTCTGCTAATCTTGATGATCTTGGCGAGCTGGATTGGCGAACAATTCTGCCAAGTCCTAGATATAATGATGCCCAACGAGATTCGGTATTTGCATTGAGTAGCGGTTTGCTTGGTACAAGGCAAAACTTATTTACAATTATTGTAGCAGGCGGGCCGTTTTCGCAGGGGATGGGGATGGGTGCGACATCTGGCAATTGGCTAAGCACACAACGTGCAGTTGCTGTTGTGTGGCGTGATCCGATGCCGGCAGCTAATGGTAAACATCCGTTTCGAGTTCTATACTTCAAATGGCTGGACGACTAAATAAACGGAAAAGTTTAAAGGAGTAGAATTTGGGGTTCCAGCAGGTGGGAACCACTATATTTGTCTATCTTTTAAATAACATCTTGACCGCAGGGGCGTATCTTAAGGACCGATGTGTGTGTTCTTTTAGAGCGAAGAGTTTTTCAAGGTACTTAATGTTATAACTTTCTTAGATAGATAACATTCTAGGTTAATATTTCCACTTTTATTAATTGTGCTTGTTATTGCACCGTCAGTTGCATTTATAAGTAGCTTAGGGACTGGAATTCCTTCCACATCTGGTAGGGTGAAGTTTTCTATAATCTGGTTGCCAGCAATGATTACTACTTTTGGTTTTGTAAGTGTTATTGCTTTTTTGAGTAGTTTTTGAAATGATTTTCTGTATGTTAGATCGGCAATATATAAGATGTCGTATGGTTCTGAATTCGTTTCTATTATTTGATGTAAAGTATATGGCGACGAGTCGGTAATTATTAACCAGCGGAATTTTCCTTGCGTTAATTTTATTATACGGGTTTTTGCTGAACTTATAAATTTTGTTGGTAATTTTTGCGGCAATGGTAGTACGTCTAGCGATGTATTTTCCCAATTAAATATATTTCCGGTATTAATCTTTTTTAGAGTTGTTTTTTCTTTGGTTTGTGCGAGCAGGTTGGTGTAGGTGTCGCCAAATCTGGTTGCCCAGCTTTTTCCCTGTTTGTCCATATCTAATAGATATGGGTCTTTTAATGCCTTCATATAATTAGTTCTATTGCTACCAACAGTTGGTAGTAATATTTTGTTGATATCCATGCTTTTTTCTATTTCAGCGATTGATCCTAGTCCAGCTGAGGGATCTGTGCTGCATAATATTGCGGTATCTATTTTTATTGAACCATTTATTCTTAGTGTACTTGTGACAGTGCGCGGTCCACGAAAGTCATTACCTGCATTTATCAATACGGTATTTTTATCTTTTGATATGATTGCAACCAGTGGATAGCGTTTGCTGGCGAGGCAGATTATGCGATCACATTTTTCTGGAGTTTTGATTGCGTTTAGAAGCGGTATACATAGAAGTATGAGGGGAATAATATGTGGTAACTGCTGTAGAGTGTTGGATTGCTTGAATTTTGGCCAATAGCGGTAGATTAATGTTTGTATTCGTACTTGTTGTGATTCAAATACGATTAATGCCGTAATTATTAGGTAATATCCAATCATCCAGCCGGTTGTTGGCTTTGGGGTTATCGGGAAGGGGAATAAGGTTGCTCCGGCATGTGCCAGTTCAAAAAAGAGGTTGGCGATAACTGTATCAGCGGCACCAAAGGGTATTGCCAGGTAATGACCAATAAACGGAATCATGCCGAGAATACCAGTTATCATACCTAGCTGTACTAGAATACCGATGGCCGGAATGGCGATTAGGTTGATAATGATTCCTGCAACAGGAAAGTTGCCAAAAAACCAACTGGATAGTGGGATCATCATACCAACTTGGATGGCAAATTGAGCACTTATGAGCATTACTATTGCGGGGTGCATATTGTCAATGCCAATTAGCCAGAAACGTGGATAACGGTTATTAAGATTGGCTCCTAGTAATATCCCCATCCATAATAGACCTATAAGACCAAAGATGTTTTTTATATTTAGAAAGAAGTGTGCACCATTGTAGCTTATTGTTATTAGTAGAACGAGCCAGATTGCGGCAAAGATAAGAGAGAATCCTCTTAGTAATTTTAAACTGCGGGTGATGGGGGTGGATATAAGCACTAATGATAGAACAGCACCAAAAGAAAGTAGAAAACCAGGTGATAATAATACTAGCGGATTTATGATAAGAATGAAAAGTGAGGCTATAGAGAGTCCGGCATAGGTTGCACTGCGGATATTGCATTTAAAGTAGGCTATAGCGAGTAGAATAATAGAGTTCATGACAACAGCTCTAACGCTGGATGGTCGTGCTCCGGTTAAGACTGCGAATAAAATCAGGATAATAATTTGGGCAGGGACAAAGGAGCGTGGTCGCAGACCGACGGTACGGAATATTGTAAAGAGCAGTAGTGACACAATACTTACGTGTAGACCGGACACTGCTAACACATGTCCCACACCAGCATGACGGAATGATTGTGCGATATCTAGACCTTTGAAGTCTATTTTATCCATGGCATATCGGGTGCCTAGTGTTGCGGCGGATACTAGTCTACTTGCTGGATTACGAATGGTATGTTTGTACGTTATTATAAAGTTTTGTTTAGCTTTGAGAGCTATTTCGGTAATAAAATTACCTTTTGATTCTTCTGTGATCAAAATATGGCCTGCATAGCATTTAAATCTTGATAGGAGACCGTTTTGGCTTAGGAATGTAGCTAAATCAAAGTCACCAGGATTAAGTGGTGGATCTGGAATGGGGATATTTGTCTCTATTTCTACCTTATAACCATACGCATCTGGGTGCATGAGATGATTAAATTTTTGTCTGGCATCATTATTTATACGCTTCATTATAAAGGCTCTAATTAAGACCTTGTCTGGTGGCACAGATTGCCATTTATCTGAATTATCTATTTTTATGCTGTTTATGCGTACTTTTATGTCGCCTTTATTGTTTCCGCGTAGTTGTGGTTCTGCACATATTGTGCCTCGCATTTTGATTTTGGTGTTTGGTGTTGTTGTGTTGAGAACATAGCGGAGGGTGTTGGGGGTTGACTGATCTATTCGTTGTATGGTTCTATGGTAACCAAGTGGTAATGAGATTAAGGTGACAGCTAGTGCAACAATGATGACACTCTGTTTTTGCCAGTGGTGTTCTCTTATGTAAAAAATAGTACTAGCGATAACTCCTATGATGGACATTATGATAGTTATATATATGGGGATATTGGCGGGGAATAGCATGGCTAGGGCAATGCCGATTATATATGCAACTGCAATTGTAATTGTTCTTAGTGTATTCATTTATGTTTACCTATCTGCGGAAAAAAATCTTGATTACTATCTAAAACAGCTGATTGGTGGAATGAGGGCAGTAGGAGAGAAAGAATAAGGCCTATAATGGCAGCAATTATAGTTATAATAAGTAGTTTTTTTCCTCCTTGACGTAAGTTGTTTTGTGCTGATGCTACTTGTTTATTCTCGATATTAATTAGTTCGTAGCCTTGTTCACTGACTCGCTGACCAAGGTAACGGGAAAATTTATTAAAGTTTGCGGATGTAATATGTGAAAGTATATGTGATGGGTATTTTGGAGATGCTTCGGGACGGCAGACGGCGGCACCGGAATGTCCGCCATCTGAAGGTGAGCCAATTAGTGGCATTAACTTGCCTAGGTTGAAACTGAAATCAGCTTGGTTTAGTCGCCTTGCAACCATTATTGAGGAACCGTAGCAGTAGAATAGGTAATCTGCATCAGGGAATTGCAGGGCAATGAACTCGGTTGCTTTTCCGGTGGTTATTCTTGGTTGTCCTTTTTTGCTGTGTGGTGCTAAAACTACAATAATTGATGTTGTATCTTTACTTTTCTTTACAGGTTGCGGAACATCACTACCAATGCCGAGTGCAGGGTTACCTTGTTCGGCGATGGATTGGTCAGGGCGTTTAAATTTTAATATTGAGGTGTTTTCTAGTAAAACCTCTTCTTGCTCTTTATATGATTCTTCCCAAAGTGCTGGTAGTTTATCCCAGCCGTTGGCTATGAGTAGCTCTGGGATGTTGTTGCTTTTAATCGAATTGATAAGAAGTTGTACCAGTTCTATTTTACATATTCCGCCTTTGATTAGATTGGTAAGCATTCTGCTGAGTTCTGTTCGGTCTGTTACATAGTCTTCGGCATGGGCACAACGTTTAATTGTGAGTACGCCGTTATTGGCTTTCATTTTAGGTGTCAGATTACCAAATACCATATCGGCCGCACATAGTGGATTTGTTGGTTCACTTCCATCTGCCGGTGCGGATAGTGCGAAATGGTCAAGAATGCTGTCAGACTGTAATTTTTCGAACATAGCAACATGTTCTGGTGTATATGGATGATGATCTTCAAATCGTTTTATAACAATGTCGTATTCGTGGAGATAGCGAGCATCACTATCAAATTCGGGGAAGGCTCCGATAGGTAGATCTGCCATGTATATTTCTGCAGGTCCTTCATTTTTGAGGTGGCGCAGACTTTCGTGATAGTTTATGAAAATATATTTGTAATCTTTGCCGTATAGAAAGCTTTGTTTTTTGTCGTTTGCTTCTGTTGCTAGTTGCAGTGTGTAGAAAACAGCTGATGATACTGTGTCAAGATCTCCGCCGGTTTCGTGCATATTGCGAATAGATTCAAGAAGTTGTACTAGATTTTCTGTTTCAGGGTTTGATGTTGTTATATTAGTTATTATATCTCTTATTTTAGGCTCTGTATGAATTGTTTCATCAACATGTTTTAGTGAGTTTTCAATATCATTAAGTACGTGTATGGTGTTTTGAAGTGCTGCTGTTGCTTCGGTATGAAGCTGTGCGGCACGTTGTATACGTGTTGATGGCGAGAGTGGGATTCCTAGGTACCCAAAATCATCTAAAACACGTTTTTCTGATAAATGATACATATTTTCCGGTGCAGAATATGTTTTTTCATCATTTATGCCGCACGAAGAGAGTAATCGGCTTACAATTAATTTTTGTAGATGAGCTGTTATCTGATTTGGATTTTGAGTTGATAAAAGCTCGCTGATGATTAAGGCTATGCGGCGTGGAATAACAAATGTGCCATGTTGCCAATGTACCTCGAAATTATCAAGTTGTTTTATGGTTTGGATTGCCTGGATAAAAGTTCCGCCCCAGCCATGTATTACGATGAGCTGAATAGGTTTTTTTGCTAGTTTTATTTTTTTAGATTTGTTAGGTGCTTTAATCAATTTATTTGCCTTATTTTTTGTATGCCGAGTTTTGGCTTATCCGCCTTTGCCTTTACGGCGTGCACCAACACAGATTTCAACTTATCAAAGATGTAATGTTGACCGCATGCCTGACGTAGCAAGTGAAGCAAGAAATCTGGTATTATCGTACACGAAGTGGATACAATGTACAGCGGCTTCGTTGTTATCTTGGACAAACAGTACAAAAAATGCAGTTAGCAGTTTTTTAGAAGTTACATTACTTTTTACACTTTGTACATGGTGCCCTAATTCTAGGAGGATTGCAAATCAATAATTGAGTGCACAGCTTCTGTCTAGTTTTCTAATTTTTGAAAAATTTTATAGAGGGAATGGCACTAATAGCTATTCCGGCAATTATTATTGAGAAAGAAAAGAAAACTCTAAAGTTATTCTCTTTTGCTCTGATTATTTTTGCAACTTGTGGTGGCTGTTTAATTAATTCGTTGTCTGCTCTGTTTGGGAGTTTTGGCAGGACTAAAACATTAATTGCAATAACGGCAATAATACTTACTGCTAGAACTATCCCTAGCTTGTTGGCATCTGTTTTTTGTTTTAAGTCTAGAAGAGAGGTGTATGATTTTAGGATGCTAAATGTCGTTATCAGTAGACCGATCCCCATAGTTGTTAGCCCTGTTACTATAAAGCCTATAGTATAGATGTGCCAGAATCCTTCGGCACCTAATGCTTTTGTTGCTATAGTTGCTGTCAGACCTACAATTGTTAGTATAGCTCCCGTGAGGATGTCTGTGGTAGTTTTAGGTTTACTTTTATCCATTTAGTTTAATCCTTTTATATTGCGGGTTTTGTTCCGATACGCATGATCCGTCCGCAGGCTTTGCAGACGTAACTATTATCTTGCAATACATAAATCTTACTATTGCAATATGGGCATTTATTTGATTGTAGTTGTTCTGTTGGTGATGAGTTGTTTAGAAGTTCATCTAGCCGCATAGTTTTATGACCAAATCCCTTTGGTAGTGTTCCTGGAGTACTGGCTTTTGGCTTTTTATCGCCTGGTATCGGTGGAACGTTAACAATTGCTGCACACTCTGGACATTCCAAAACATCTCCGGCAAGCTCCTTATAGTAATCGATACTAAGTTCAATCTGAACATTGCAAGAGTTACATTTAATAATCGATAGTTCGGGGATTGTGATAGATTGTTCACAGTTTGGGCATTCAAAGTCCTGCATAGATAGATTCAATGGTGCACATAGTTCACATCCACATGCTGTGCAGGGGAATACTAGTTCCGGTTTTGGAGCATGTACTTTTGTTTGGCATTGCGGGCAAACAAAACGTCGTCCTAGTAGTGATGTATTTACTGCAAGACTTTTTTTACATACAGAACATTTAAAAAGAAGATCACTCATAATTGTACCGCCTTTTATTTTAGGTTTAAATTATTATTATATGCGAGCTTGGGTAATATTTATTATAAATCATTACAGAACCTCTTATTTCTTATATATTATTAACTCTAATTTCTGGAAGGTCAAGTCTAGAACTGCTAAAAATTGTAACAAATTTTGTTTTTTGTAATTTTAAGATTGATTTAGGGTCTTTATCAAAGTCAAATGACCACATAGAGGAGTTGTTCGATTTGCGGTCGGCATTTGTTTTGAGGATAATTCCCGGTGTTTTAAGAGTAAAGATAACTTGAAATCCGCTTAAAATAGGGGATAATTTTCGTAAGGTACGTTCGTTTGATATATCTGGCATATTGGAATTAGGGTTTGGCTCTGTCGCTTTGTAAAAAACGTAATCCCCGGCTTTATTTCTAACTAAAGAGAATCCTACATATTTGAAGATTTCTAATTTTGATAGTTTTTTTAAGTCATTAAAGGTTACCACCATGTCGACATGCCGCCAAGCATTGCGAGTTTCTACTTTAAGCTCTTTTATTTTAACGCCAAATGGCTCGTAACTTTCTAGCTCCTTGCGTAATTCTTTTTCGCATGGCATAAGAAACATGTACGCATAACGAGATTCTTCATTGCTAGTAATTGGTTTGCCTGAAAATTTCTGCATTTGTTCTTGCAGTTTGCGCATGGAGTTCAGTTGATTGATTGCACGCTCTGAAATCGCATATTTAATTTTTATCTTTCCGCCACCGGTTTTGTTGATAGTTAAAGTTTCTTGAACTTTTAGACAGCCTGTGGTTGCAATAGCAAGCATGCAAATAGTGGTTAGTTTTAAAAGTTTCATAATTATTCAACCTCTGTATCTTTTGAATCAATAAATTTAAATATGACTTCATCTGGTTTTACCCGGCCGGAGTCTCTGGCTACACTTTCAATAAATTCAGGGTCTGTTTTGAACTTTTCCCGTTTTAAACGTAGTTTTTTTGTTTCTTGTTCTATATGTTTGTTCTCTAGTTCTATTGCACTTTTTCGTCGTTGTAACTCTCTGATACTGCGAAATTTAGGCAAAAACAAGAATATCATTGCCGTTATAGTTAGAAGTATAACTAACCTAAAGCCCCATTTAAAAAGTTGTTCAGAGATGTTCATTATATATCTATTTTGTCTGTTTTGCGTTTGTTATCCCTAATAATGTGGCTGGTCGCAACAGGCAATACTGCTTGGTTTATGCAGTATTGTCCGTTTTGAACAGTTGAGGTACTTGCAAAACTATCTGCGGGCACTTTTTGATTTTATGCGGCATATTCCGCTTTTTCGCAATTTTACAGACCCTACGGGTATGCTAAATTGCTCAAAAGACAGAATCTGCTCGCCTAAAATGCTGAAAACTGCCTCGCACAGTAGTTTTGCAAGAACCTCAGTTTTTTATAATATTATCCACCATACACTGCTTGGTCAGCAAGCAGTTCTTCGATTCTTAGTAATTGATTGTATTTGCAAATACGATCAGTTCTTGATAGTGATCCGGTCTTGATTTGTCCTGCATTGACAGCCACTGAGATGTCAGCAATAGATGTATCTTCAGTTTCACCAGAACGATGGCTGATAACTGCTGTGAATCCAGCCTTATGAGCCATTTCGATAGCATTTAGAGTTTCTGTTAATGTGCCGATCTGGTTTACTTTGATAAGAATTGAGTTGCAGCTCTTTTCTTCAATAGCACGTTTGAGGAATTTAACGTTAGTTACCAGTAGATCATCACCAACAAGCTGGCATTTATCACCAAGCTTTGCTGTGAGAAGCTTCCAACCTTCCCAGTCGTTTTCATCGCATCCATCTTCGACTGAGTCAATAGGATATTTATCTACAAGTTCAGCAAGGTAGTCAACCTGCTCTTCTCTGTTGCGTTTTACACCAGTGTCACCTTCAAACTTGCTGTAATCGTATATGCCGTCTGCGTAGAATTCAGAAGAAGCACAATCAAGAGCGATAGAAACATCGCCGCCATCTTCTTTTCGTCCAGCTTTGTATCCGGCAAGTTCGATTGCTTTGATAATGGATTCAAGAGCATCTTCTGTTCCATCAAGAGTAGGTGCGAAGCCGCCTTCGTCGCCAACAGCAGTGCTTAATCCGCGTTCTTTTAAAACGGCTTTCAGGCTATGGAAAACTTCAGCTCCCATACGTAGTCCTTCACGGAAGCATGGTGCACCTACTGGGCGGATCATGAATTCTTGGAAGGCGATCGGAGCATCTGAATGTGAGCCGCCGTTGATGATATTCATCATTGGAACTGGTAAAGCTTTGGCATTTGCACCACCGATATAGCGGTATAGTGGGAGCTCTGCATATTGTGCTGCTGCCTGTGCACATGCTAGGGAAACAGCAAGCATAGCATTTGCCCCAAGGTTTTTCTTGGTTTCTGTGCCATCGAGTTCAATCATTGTATTATCGATCTCTACTTGCTCCATTGCATCTAAACCTATAACGGCATTAGCAATGCTTTCATTCACATTTTTTACTGCCTGTAATACACCTCTACCTAAATAACGGTCTTTATCGCCATCACGAAGTTCAACAGCTTCGTTTTCTCCAGTTGATGCACCGGATGGAACGGCAGCTCTACCGATAATCCCGCATTCTAAGAATACTTCAGCTTCAACAGTCGGGTTACCGCGTGAATCCATAATCTCTCTGGCAAATATATCTATAATTGTGGACATAATATCTCCTTATAATTTTTTATTTTTATTAATAAGAAGTACTTGCACAGTAGTTTTGCAAGTACCTCATAATCTCGCTCAATTTCCATCGGGAAATATGAATAAGCAATTTCTTCACTAAAGATAACTAAAGTGCTTTATCAATGCAAGCGGTAAAGATGCTCGACATAATATATATCACATTGTATAAATGTAGCTATTATGAAAATTATAATTTTTGGCGTAAAAGGGATGTTGGGCAGTGATTTGCTCAATGTTTGTGAGAAAAATGGGATAGAGGCGATTGGTTATGATCTGCCTGAGCTTGATTTGTGCGATTCTAATGCAGATTTGGAGAGTCTGCCTCGTTGTGACTGGGTTGTTAATTGTGCGGCATATACAAATGTGGACGGTGCGGAGGGTGATTTTGATACGGCAATGGCTGTTAATAGCACTGCGGCGGGCATTATAGCAAGGTTTTGCAAGAAACGAGATGTCCCAATGGTGCATATAAGCACTGATTATGTGTTTGATGGTACAAAAATAACTCCATATTCTGAAAAAGATAAAGTGAAACCGATAAATGCTTATGGAAGAAGTAAACTGGCAGGAGAGGAGCTTGTACGTAATATATGGGATAAACATATTATTGTGCGTACGCAATCTCTTTTTGGCTTGAATGGTAAAAATTTTATAAAGGCGATTTGTGGGAGAATTGAAAGTGGATCCCCTTTAAAGGTTGTGGATGATCAAGTATCATGCCCGACGTTTACGCGTGATTTATCAGATGCTATAATTAGATTATTACATGTTTCTCGGTATGGTACGGTTAATGTATCTTCTGAGGGGGCATGTTCTTGGCATGAGTTTGCTTGTGCAATTGCGGATGTTGTAAAGCCCGGCACTGAAGTTAGAGCGGTTAGTAGCGTTGAATTCCCTATGCCCGCCAAGCGACCAGCATATTCAGTATTGTCTAAAAAACGGTATGAAGAGTGGACTGGTGCAAAAATGCCTAGTTGGCAAGATGCATTGAAGCGGTACCTTGAAACAAAATGATTTACTGACAAAATGATTTACTGACAAAATGATTTACTGACAAAATGATTTACTGACAAAAT
>CAMZLY010000094.1 GCA_947311825.1 uncultured bacterium | reverse complement strand
TTTTGCAAAATCTTCTTCAAGAAACAGGTCATTTTTGTCACAAGGACTTGCTATTGCCGGCAATATGCCGGCAAAGATATTATTATTGTTATTTGTCATAATTTTTATTCTTTCAATGTTGGCCATTTATGATTATCTGGATCCAGTATTCTCGTTGGAGAGAAAAACTCTTCAGGATAATCATCTTGTTCGTTACAAATATTTAGAATCCGATTACATATACAACGAGCGGCATTAAATGATACCCCAGAACCGGACCCGCACATCCCGCCGATAATGTACTGTTTTTTGCCATCAATAACACCAACTACAGGATACTCATCGGCAGTAAACCCTACGGAACCACTCCATTCATTCTTTATATGGTAACTGAATTTCCCATAAAGACGTTTCATTTCAGCACAAAGGTATTTGGTAAGAAAACGTGAAGGTTGTATTCTTCCTATTTCTTTGTCCGGAATACGTGTGGCGTCAGAACCAATTATAACAGCAGAACCATGCTTGCCGAAAAATGCACGTGTTCCGCTTATCCCTCTGTTGGGAACAATATCAACCGGACCGCCTTCACCGGTTGCCGCCTGTGTTTGCACGGCAAAAAGTTTACCTTTAAACTGTTTATGCAGAAGACAACTGTATGCTTCCGTAGCATTAACTACATTATTTGTGCGAATCAAACCACGATTTGTATGAACAATATAATGTGCTCCGCAATCCTGAACTTCTGTTACTTTTGTATTTGAATAAAAATCCACATTATCCGCCTTGATTGCAATCTGTAATAATCCCCATACATACTTTGCGGGATGACAACTGGCAGCACCTACCGAAAATCCGGCAGCATGCTCTGTCTTCATGCCGGTAAGTTTACGCACATCTTCGGCCTCAATACGTCGCCAATCGAGAAACCCTGCTTTGTTACCCATCTCGACAGTTTCATCAAGAAATTGCTCTTCCTTTTCGTTATCCTTTGCCTGAACCCAGCCATTTCTCTCATACCCGCAATCAATATTCTCTTTCTTTATCGTCTCAGATACAAGCTCACCATTATGGTATGCCGCAGACACATATACAGAAGCAAATTTATGTGCTAATTTATCCCTTTGTGTATTGGTCAAATCTGCACGAATATTTGTCAGATTGTTAAGCATGTTCTTATACATCATGTAATAATATCTGCCCATGACAATAAGACCTTCATTGCGACCGGACGAACCGCTTGCTGCGTCGTCCATTTCCAACAACACCATTTTTCTGCCAGCGGAAGCCTTTTTTGACCAGTGATAAGCACATGCCGCTCCGGTCATTCCTGCACCAATAACAACAGTGTCAACCGTTTCCGGTATTTTCTGATCACGATGATCACACCAAGGATAATTCTTTAATGGATTCGTCGCACATAACCAAGACGGAATATGAGATATATTCCTGTCAATATCAACCGTTATAAGTGCATCCGGAATAACCACCAGCATCTGTCGCAAAGTCCATGGTATAAACTTGAGATATTTTATCAATAGTGAATCATCAGGCCAGTTCATATCCATAAAAGTTCGTGCCGCACGAAAATCGTGGCGACGCAAATCAACTAATAACCTCCCGCATGTTTTTACTCGAGATAAAATTGTAAGATTCATGTTTTTAGTGTTCAATTTGTTATGTCCTTTGTTTTTAGTGTTCAATTTGTTATGTCCTTTGCAATGAGAGTTTTGCTAAACTCTGCATGTTTTTGTCGTTATTTGTAGTTGTTTATGCTTTAGAGTTAACCTATAATTAAGAGGTGTGAGGAATGATTTTTATAATAACCGCCCCTCACATCTTTACATCTAACGTGACAAGCATTGTACAATGCCCATGAACGATTATGATGATTTCAATTCTTTAACAGCTGATTTTAATGATGAAACGAGGTAATCAATTGTTTCATCATCCATGCCGCACCACCATGGTAGGCTAAAACTGTTGTCCCACCAGTTTTCCAGTACTGGGCAATCTTGTTCACCTGCACCTAGTTTTTGAAAGAGCGGATAACGATAGAGCGGATAGTATTGAACAATACATTTAATTTTGTATTTATTTACCATTATATCGAGCAGATCATTACGATTTTTTCCATTTTCTGTGCCTTCAAAATGGAGTATGAATTGATGGTATAGATGTTTATATCCTTCAGGTACTTTTGCAAAGGTTATTTCCGGGGTATCTTCCATTGCGGAAATAATTTTGTTCGCCTGTGTTATCAATGTATCGTTGATGTCGTCAAGATGTTTCAATTCTTCGATGCCAACAGCACATTGTGCTTCGCCAATACAGAAGTTATTCGGCCATACTCCGTCAATATCAATATCGACATCACTCATTGCGGGAACCCAATAGCGTTCGCGTTCACCCTTAAATCCGCGACAACCATTATGGCGTATTCCCGGAACAAGCTTTGCATCTTCATCGCTTCGTACGCTGAGGCAACCACCTTCGCCCAGAGTTGTCATATTTTTTGCACCGTGCCAACTGAAACAGCCGAAATCGCCGAATGTACCGACTTTGCGTCCGTCAATCATGCTGCCCGGAGCTTGGGCACAATCTTCAACTACCCGTAGATTATGTTTTTCAGCAAGTTTCATTATGGCTGGCATATCAACCGGCATTCCGAGAAGATGTACAACAACGAGAGCTTTTGTCTTTGCTGTAATTTTTCTTTCAATATCTTCCGGTGATGCAACCCAACTGTCTTTATCAATATCTGACCAGATAATTTTAGCTCCGGTTTTTCCGAACGGAATAGCTGTTGCACAGAATGTATAAGAAGAGATGATGACTTCATCATCGGGGGTAAGATTGCATAGTATAGCAGAGAGCCGAAGAGCATTAGTTGCATTATCAACAGCAAATACGTGATTTGCTCCAGTATATTCTTTGAATGCATCTTCAAAAGCTTTGAGATATGGTCCCTGCGTTTGTCCTTCTACATTACGCATGACGTGAACGGCTGCTTCAATAGCTTCTTCAGAGTACGGGTGAAGTCGTCCCGGTGCTGAAACTTTGAAAGATGTATCTGATCCGCGCCCTGAGGCATCTGCTGTCTTTGTTTTCATGTTTTCCCTTTGTTTATTTGTTGTTAAAATTCTTATCTGATTAATGATTTCGGCAATAGTATGATAAGGTTGTGATAAGTTCAATATTGACATACTATCTTTTTTGCAATGACAGTAGAATGACTATGGCTCAGGTTACTTACAAGGTGAACTATAACGTACGACGATGGAGGAATAATTAAACAAGTATTTGTAATTGCGTGTATAGTTTTATTGAGTTCTGTATGTAAGAAGTTAATGTAAATTTCTAGTAACGTCGCAATAACTCACTCGGGCGGGAAGATTCCCCGCCCTACTTTTGTTCATTTTACATGTAGGTTGGGAAATCTTCCCGACCATAAAATGTTTTTTTGAGAAGTTACAATTTTTATAGTCGCAAGTTATAAGCCTGTAAATATCTTCATCTTCGTTAATATCGGGAACCCTTCTGTTTTACCTCCCGGAGGTAGGTAAATACTTTATCAAAAATGTTGAGTTACATAACCGTATGACATATTATCTCGGAAAATTATTTAAGGAAGAATTATAAATGAAACAGAAAATACATCTAATATGTAATGCCCATCTTGATCCGGTCTGGCTATGGGAATGGGAAGAGGGTGCGGCAGAGGCGATTTCAACATTCCGTACAGCGGCGGAGCTTTGTGAGAAAAATGATACATTTATTTTTAATCATAATGAAGTAACTCTATATAAGTGGGTGCAGGAATATGAGCCGGCACTCTTTAAGCGTATTCAGGCATTGGTTAAAGCGGGACGGTGGCATATTATGGGCGGGTGGTATCTGCAACCGGATTGCAATATGCCGAGCGGTGAATCATTTGTAAGACAGATACTGCTTGGGAAAGCTTATTTTAAAAAGTATTTTGGGGTTGAACCATCTACTGCTATCAATTTTGATCCGTTTGGACATACGCGTGGTCTTGTTCAAATCTTGGCTAAGAGCGGTTATGATTCATATTTGTTCGGACGACCAACTGCTAATGAGAAAGATTTTAAACTTGCCGGCAATGAGTTCGTATGGGTTGGTTTTGACGGATCTGAAATAACTGCAACACGTTTTTCTGGATGGTACAATACTGTATTAGGTAAAGCCCGTGCAATGATTGCCGAGCGAATTGAGGATAATGGTGGGCGGCAGCCGACTTTGGCATTACTGTGGGGGGTTGGTAATCATGGCGGCGGACCTTCCAAAAAAGATCTTCGTGATATAAATAAACTTATCGGTGATACCAAAGATAAGACTATTATTCATTCGACTCCGGAAAAATATTTTAAGGAGTTAAAGAAAAATAAATCAGAACTTCCTGTTCATAATGATGACTTAAATTCATGGGCTGTCGGCTGCTACACCTCGCAGATACTTATTAAACAGAAGCATAGATTGCTTGAGAATGAAATTTATACATTAGAAAAAATGGCGTCTGCTGCTTATTCGCAAAAATTGATGGAATATCCTTATGAGGAGATTCATAGTGCGTTATGCGATCTTATGGTTACGGAATTTCATGATATTCTTCCAGGCTCCTCAATTGAGCCTGTTGAGCAGGCGGCAATAAGGCTGGCAGATCACGGACTTGAAATTGTATCACGGTTAAAAGCACGAGCATTTTTTGCACTAGCATCAGGGCAGAAAAAGGCGAAAGAAGGTGAAATACCTGTTTTGGTCTATAATCCGCATCCGTTCAGTGTGCGACAACCAGTTGAATGTGAATTTCAGCTTGCTGCTATGAATGAAGATGGAGGTTTTTATCAAGTCGATGTTTATACTGGAAAGAATCAACTTCTGTCGCAGTCGGAAAAAGAATTGAG
>CAMZLY010000093.1 GCA_947311825.1 uncultured bacterium | reverse complement strand
GTGGGGAAGCTGGTGGCAGGCAATCCCAGTGGGGATGATGGTGGGGAAGCTGGTGGCAGGCAATCCCAGTGGGGATGATGGTGGGGAAGCTGGTGGCAGGCAAGCCCAGTGGGGATGATGGTGTGAAAAATGAATAGTATTTATCTTTAGTTGCAATATGTGTTCATTCAGATATAATCTGCTTTATCTAATTTAGGAAGGAGTATTGAAATGGAACAAAAGGAAATAACGGCGGCTGATATAGATCGTTTTGTGAAAACAGCACGCAAGTTTGTGGTGCCGGTGTTGGTTGGATTGATAATTATTGTTGGGTTTACTTCTGCGGTGTATCAGATTCCTACAGACTCTGTGGGCGTGGTGTTGCGGTTTGGCAAGTATGTGGGGGAGGTTCAACCTGGTCTTCGTTTTAAGGTTCCATTTGGCGTGGACCGAATTAAACCACTTGCGGTTAAGCGTCAGCTTAAACAGGAATTCGGTTTTGGCACTTCGGGCGGTAGAAATAAGTATCAATATAATGCAAATGGATTTGATAAAGAGAAGAGAATGGTCACGGGTGATTTGAATGCGGCTTTAGTGGAATGGGTTATTCAGTATCGGATTTCTAATCCGCAGAATTATTTATTTAAGGTGCGTAATGCGGAGGATACATTGCGTGATATTTCTGAGTCGGTTATGCGTGAAGTTGTTGGTGACAGAACAGTAGATGAAGTTCTTACTATTGGGCGGCAGGAGATAGAGTCGGAAGCCTTGATTAAAATGCAGGAACTTGCCAGTAAATATGAGGTAGGCATAAGTATTGATCAAGTGCAGTTGAAGAATGTTAATCCTCCTACTAAGGTGCAACGATCATTTGATGAGGTTAATCAGGCACAGCAGGAAAAGGAAAAATTGATTAATGAGGCACGTCGTGAATATAACCGTGCAATACCGTTGGCGGAAGGTGAAAAGGATCAGAAGATTCAGGAGGCAGAAGGGTATGGATTAAAGAGGGTAAATGAGGCGGATGGTGATGCACTTAGATTTAAGGCAGTATTGGCGGAATATATTAAGGCACCGGAAGTAACCAAGTTACGTATTTATCATGAAACAATGCAGACTGTTTTGGTAAATGTTAAGTCCAAAAACATTATTGATGGGGATGCGAAGTCGGTTTTACCGTTATTACAATTAAATGGTGTGAAGGGGGTTAAATAATGAAAAGCTTTATTTCTAGTATAGTTGCAGTTGCAGTTTTGGTGTTGGTTATTTTTATTGGTATTTCTTTATACGTAGTGCAGGAGACTGAGCAGGTTATAATTACACAGTTCGGTGATCCTATTGGTCAGCCGATTTCAACTCCTGGATTACATTTTAAGGTTCCTTTTATTCAGAAGTTAAATCGCATAGAAAAACGTATTCTTGAATGGGACGGTACGCCTACAGATATGCCTACCAAGGATAAACTTTATATTTCGGTGGACACTTTTGCTAGGTGGCGTATTGTTGATCCTTTGCAGTATTTTGAGAGGTTACGTGATGAACGTAGTGCTCAGTCGAGACTGGATGATATTTTGGGGTCGGAGACGCGGAATGCAGTTGCTAAGCATGAGTTGATTGAGATTATTCGTACCACAAAAGATAGGACTCCGTTAACTGATGATGCGTTGTTGCGTCCGAATAGTGTGGTGGGCACTTTGGTGCCGATTAAAAAAGGGCGAAAACTTGTTGAAGAAGAGGTTTTTGCGGCAGCCAGTGAAAAGTTGGGGGTGTTTGGGATTGAGTTGTTGGACATACGGTTTAAGCGGATTAATTATAATGAGAGCGTAAGTGCTAAAATTTATGATCGTATGATAAGTGAGCGACTCCAAATTGCTGAACGATTCCGGTCTGAGGGTAATGGAGAGGCTGCAAGAATCCTGGGGAGTAAAGAGCGTGAATTAAGTAAGATTGAATCTGAAGCATACCGAAAAGTTGAAGAAGTTAAAGGTACAGCAGATGCTAAGGCTACTGAAATATATGCAGAAGCATATAATAAGAATGGTGCTTCTATAGAGCTTTATCGTTTTTTGAAAACTATGGAAACCTATAAAAAAGTTATAGATAACAATACAACCTTGGTTCTTTCTACTGATAGCGATTTGTTTCATTATTTAAAAAATATTAGTAATACAGAATAGTAAGTGCAATGTGGGTAGGTTGTTATTCTGTGCACTGTTTGGCAACGGGTAAGACTGATACGTTGGAATTAGCTTTTTCCTACTATGCAGATGCGTTTTTACACTGTTGCGTTGTTTGTGATAAAATCAGCTTATCATAATAAAACGGTTGTAACGTTGGCTCTACCTGTCACGCCGTAAAGGCGAAGCCCAAAGAAGGATGAGTCAAAATGTTTTAGTTTTGCAAGAGGCTCTATTAAAATTATTTTTTCTAAATATATGTTGACAATTCTTCTACAAACAGGCTATTTTGTGTGCTTTCTAAATATACGGAAGGTCTGAGGATGACTTTCTACATAAAATTTACCTCTAATAATTGACCCATTTTTACCATGATAAGAATTGCTATTACCGGTGGTATTGCATGTGGCAAAAGCCTGGTAGGAGAAATGTTTTCTGAAGCGGGTGTGTCTATTTGTGATGCAGATTATCTGGCTCACAGTTTGATGGTGCCTGGTACAGATGTGTATAATGGGATTATAGAAGCATTTGGAAAAGGTATTATTGCTGATAATGGCAGTATAGATAGACAAAAACTAGGAAAACTGGTGTTTTCTGATGAGCGGCAACGGTTTGTTCTTAATAATATAGTACATTCGGCAGTAAAGGAGTTGTATGAATCTTGGTTGGATGAACATAATGCGGAAGCTGTTGCGGCGGTAATAATTCCATTGTTATATGAGGCCGGAATGGAAAATGGTTGGGATGCAATTGTTTGTGTTTCGTGTAGTGATGAGGTGCAACAACAAAGGTTGAAAGAGAGGGGGCTTTCGGAAGTGGAAGCAAGGCAGCGTATATCTGCGCAGTTGCCGACAACAGTTAAAATGGCGCATTCGGATTTTGTGATTTTTAATGATGGAACAATTTCGGTATTAAAAAAGCAGGTAGAAAAAGTGCTACGGCACATTTTGGAGAAATAACATGGCAGAAAATAGTAAGAATGAAAAAGTTGAGACACCGGCAAAGGATACTACAAAGAGTAGTACCACTAAGAAAAAAGCAACTCGTAAAAAAGTTGCAAAGAAGAAAGTTGCAAAGACGGATGTCGAAAGTAATGATGTAGCCAAGGTAGATGCTGAAAAGAATGATGCCACCAAGGTGGATGTCGAAAATAATGATATTCTAGAAAAAGTTGCAAAAAAAAATAATACACCCGAGGCTGATACCGATAAAACTCCTCCTCCCTCCAGTAATGAATCAAAGAGTGATAATTCGCAACGTAAAGATGGGGGCGAACGTAAGAACCGTCATCCGAATAATCGTCATCATAATAAAGATAAAAAAGGAAAGAATGGCGGTCATAAAAAGGGTAAGGGCGGAAATAAACAGCAAGAAAGAAAAGGTACCGGTGAGTCTGAAGGTATCGTAATTAACCTCTATGATTTGCAGAAGATGACTGTTCCGCAGTTGGACAAAATGGGTGCTGATTTTGGTTTGGTTGAGATTGGTGCACTACAAAAGCATGAACTTATTTTTGAGATTCTTAAATGCCATGCTAGAAGGTCTGGCACAATTCATACTAAGGGTGTAATTGAAATACTTCCTGATGGATTTGGGTTTTTACGTTCTGCGTATACAAATTATTTACCATGCTCAGAAGATATTTATGTTTCTCCATCTCAAATCAGGCGCTTTGGACTTCGTACCGGTGATACGATAGAGGGTAAAATAAGAGAGCCGAAGGAAAAAGAGCGTTTCTTTGCATTATTAAGGGTTGAAAGTGTTAACGGTGAAGAGCTTGATAGTAAAAAACGTCGTGTACCATTTGAAAATCTTACACCTATTTTCCCTGATAGACGGATTAATCTTGATAATAACTCCACTAAAGATATGTCAATGCGGATTGTTGATATGTTTACACCTATTGGCATGGGGCAGCGCGGATTGATTGTTGCACCTCCACGTACTGGTAAGACTGTTCTGTTGCAACAGTTGGCAAATAGTATTTCTGATAATCATCCTGAGGCACATTTGATTGTGCTTTTGATTGATGAGCGTCCTGAAGAGGTTACGGATATGCAGCGCAATACTAAGGCTCATGTTTTAAGTTCTACTTTTGATGAAACGCCGGAACGGCATGTTCAGATTGCTGAGCTGGTAATTGAAATGTCAAAGCGTATGGTTGAGAGTGGTGAAAATGTGATTATTTTGCTGGATAGTATTACTCGGCTTGCACGGGCGTATAATACTGTTCAGCCTCATAGCGGAAAAATTCTTTCTGGTGGTGTCGATGCCAATGCATTGCATAAACCAAGAAGATTTTTTGCTGCTGCACGTAACATTGAAGATGGCGGAAGTCTTACGATTATTGCCACCGCATTGGTTGATACGGGCAGTAGAATGGATGATGTTATTTTTGAAGAGTTTAAGGGAACAGGAAATATGGAGCTTTCTCTTGACCGGTCGTTGGTTGATAAACGGGTGTTCCCGGCAATTAATATTGATAGGTCTGGTACTCGTAAAGAAGAATTACTGTTGCATCCTGATGAACTGAGTCGTATTTGGATATTACGGCGTGCTATTAGTGGTGTTCAGCCGGTTGAGGCGATGGAAATGATTATTAATCGCCTAAAGAAAACTAAGAGTAATGCGGAATTCCTCATGAATTTGAAGGAATAGCGGTGAGCAGCTTGCCCGCCATACTTTGCGTTAGCGGTGTAGGTGGGTTAGTAGGGGTAATATTACTGCTTTTAGGTGGTTGTGATTTACTAAAAATGCAAATAATCAAATTTCAAGCTAGTAATTTCTATATTTGTGGGTATTCTTTCCCGTTTGATTTTTGAGAGTAGATAGATTTAAGTTAATTTAATGTTTAATTAGGGGATATAAATGAATGTATCAGTTGAGGATATGGGGGCTTGTCGTAAGGTCTTACATATAGATGTAGCGGCGGAAATTGTGGCACCGGATTATGAGAAGGTTCTTAAAGCGTATTCTAATAACGCTAATATACCGGGCTTTCGTAAAGGAAAAGCACCATCTAATATTGTTGAGAAGCGTTTTAAAAAGAACATCGAAGAAGATGTTAGACAGGAGCTAGTGCCAAGATTTTACCATGAAGCACTTGCCGAAAAAAAACTCAAACCAGTGGCGATTGTAGATATTCGTAATGTTGAGTTTGATAAGTTAAATGGTTTGAAGTTTGAGGTCGTGTTGGATGTTGCACCTGAATTCAAGTTACCTAAGTACAAAAAGATTTCAATAAAAGAAGAAAAAGTTGAAGTTACTGATGCTGATGTGGATGAACAGGTTACCGGTATATTGAAAAATATGGGTAAATTTGAAGATGTTACTGATCGTGGCTTGGAAAAAGATGATTTGGCTAGTATTGATTATAGTGCAACTTGTGATGGTGTTCCACTCGGCGAATTAAGTGAAAAGTGCTCCAGTATTGCTGATGGTACTGACTCTATGATTATGATGGGGGAGCCGGAATATCTGCCTGGGATGGTTGATGCTTTGATGGGGTTAAAAATTGGCGATAAGAAAACTGTTGATATAACGTTTCCGGCTGATTATAACATCAAAGATGTTGCCGGTAAGACTGCAGTTTATGATGTTGAAGTAAAAGGTATTCGAGCACAGGTTTTGCCGGAGATTGATGATGAATTATTAAAAAATATTGGTTGCGAGAGTGAAGATGATTTACGTAGCAAGATAAAGCAGCAGTTAGACGATTCTGCACGTCAGCGCGAAAAAACTCATTTACAGAATGAAATAGCAAAATTTCTCTTAGAAAAAACTAGCTTTGATTTACCTAAGTCAATTGTTGACCAAGAGACAAATCTGCAAGCACGCGAAATGATCAATCAGCTTTCATCGCAGGGGGCACCACGTGACCACATTGAGTCAAGGCGTGAAGACATTATGACTAGTGCCGTTCAGAATGCTAACAACAGAGTGAAAATTGGCTATATTGTTGATCGTATTGCTGAAGAAGAAAATATCACTGTTGAACAGTCTGAAGTTGATGCAAGAATAGAGCAGTTGGCTACGCAATATCGTATGACACCAGAGCAGTTTCGTACTGAACTGGAAAAGCGTGATAATGCTGAAGAAGGTATTAAAGGTGAAGTTAGAACGGGCAAGGTATTTGATTTCCTTGTCGAAAATGCAAAAATTAAATAAATTAATGGAGAGTAATATGAGTTTTCAAAATCAACTGGTTCCGATGGTGGTTGAGCAGTCTGGGCGCGGTGAACGTGCTTATGATATTTTTTCGCGGTTATTAAAGGATCGCATTATTTTTATTGGTTCAGGAATTGATGATTCTGTTAGTAATCTGATTATTGCACAGTTGTTGTTTTTACAGGCAGAAGATGCAGAAAAAGATATTAGCATATACATAAATTCACCTGGTGGTTCTGTAACTGCTGGGATGGCCATTTATGACACAATCCAGTTCTTGCGTTGTGATGTTGCGACTTATTGCGTTGGGCAAGCGGCCAGTATGGGAGCTATACTATTGACTGCTGGTACTAAGGGGAAGCGTTACGCACTACCTAATGCACGTATTATGATTCACCAGCCTTTGGGCGGAGTTCAGGGGCAGGCTAGTGATATTAGTATTCAGGCAGAAGAAATATTACGTATTCGTGCTAATTTAAATGAAATTCTTGCACACCATACAGGCAAATCAATAAAAGATATTGAGACCGATACTGATCGTGATAATTTTATGTCCGCTGCAGAAGCTTGTGCTTATGGGTTGGTTGACGAAGTTGTTGAAAGCCGGAAAGATAAAAAGAAGGGCAAATAATAATGCCAAAGAAAAATGAAAACTGCTCTTTTTGCGGAAAGACCGCAAATAATAACCGGATGATAATCGCTGGTCCCGAGTCGGTAAATATTTGTAGTGATTGTGTTAAATATTGCGATAGTATGATTACTAGTAGTGGTGAAATGAAAACTACTGCTAATAGGTCAGGGCTAAAGGTTCCGATGCCGCATGAAATCAAAGCATCGCTTGATCAATATGTTATTGGGCACGAATACACTAAAAAAGTATTAGCCGTTGCCGTGCATAACCATTATAAACGGCTAGTTCAAGGTGTACATTTTAAAGATGAAGAGTATGCTGATGTTGAAATAGAAAAAAGCAATATTATGCTGATGGGGCCAACAGGAAGTGGTAAAACTTTATTGGCTCGTACGCTCGCAAAATTGCTTGATGTGCCATTTACAATTGTTGATGCAACAACATTAACAGAGGCTGGCTATGTCGGTGAGGATGTTGAGAATATTCTATTAAGCTTATTGCAGGCATCTGATATGGATGTTACTCGTGCTGAGATGGGTATTATTTATGTTGATGAAATCGACAAAATTGGTCGTAAAACAGAAAACGTTTCTATTACTCGTGATGTATCTGGTGAAGGTGTTCAGCAGGCATTATTAAAAATTCTTGAAGGTTCGGTATGTCGTGTGCCACCGGGGGGGGGACGTAAACATCCGCAACAAGAATATATAAAAATCAACACAGCCAATATTCTATTTATTTGTGGTGGTGCTTTTGTTGGACTGGATGATATTTTTAAACGCCGTCAAGGTAATCAGAAAGTTGGTTTTCATGAAGAGCAGAAGAATGCGAAAAAGGTGAAAGTTGATAAAGAACGTGAGCTTACCGTTGAACCGGAAGATTTGGTGAAGTATGGTTTGATCCCTGAACTTATTGGACGTTTGCCGGTTATTGCACAGATGAAAGAATTGACTGAAGAAGATTTGATTCGGATTCTCATTGAGCCTAAGAGCTGCATGACTAGTCAGTACAAAAAACTTTTGGCAATGGAAGATGTAGAAATCTCGTTTACAGAAAGTGCATTACAGGAAATTGCTCATCAGGCAATTAAGAAAGGCACTGGAGCACGAGGGTTGCGTACTATTTTCGAGCATCTTATGCTTGATGTTATGTATGAGGCACCACGCACGAGTAAAGGTAAGAGCGTACGCATTACTAAGCAGATGATTCAACAACATCATATAGACCCAGAAGCAATTCTTAGCATACTAAAAAAAGCGTCTTGATTAAACCACTGAATACACGGAATCCACTCTACGGTAGGAGAGGAACATGGATGAAGGTGATGAAGGGGATACTTTGCAGCGGTTTTGCTTGGCGGTAATGGCGTTACATTAGTTGTTTTTGTAACTTCTCAAAACTCACTGGGGCGGGAAGATTTCCCGCCCTACTTTTATTAATGTCATCGCCGATCTGAAACTGCTATAAAACAGCCGGTTTAAAAATGAAGGTAAATACAGCCAGCATCTTCTTCAAAAGTCT
>CAMZLY010000092.1 GCA_947311825.1 uncultured bacterium | reverse complement strand
GAGGTGCTTGCAAAACTACTGTGCGAGGCAATTTTTTGTATTCTAGGCGAGCAGATTATGCCTTTTGAGCAATTGGAGCATACCCGTAGGGTCTGTAAAATTGCGAAAAAGCGGAATATGCCGCATAAAATCAAAAAGTGCCCGCAGATAGTTTTGCAAGTGCCTCTTCCCTAATAATTATACAAACATCTCCTTAAGCCACCGAAGACAATCAGTCTCCCAACGAAACTCCGAACGAAGCCCAAGTCCATGCCCGCCTTTTGTATATAAATGTAATTCAAACGCCACGCCATATTTTCGCAAAACCGATGCAAATATCATACTGTTTTCAACAGGAACACCGTTATCCTCGCAGGTATGCCAAACAAAGCATGGCGGAGTATTTTCTGATATCTGTTTTTCGCAAGACACTGATTCCACAAGCTCCGGCAAAGGATCATCTCCCAGTAAATTCCGGATAGATCCCTGATGTGCATTCTTCCCACTTGCCAAAATAACCGGATAACAAAGAACACCGAAATCAGGACGTAACGAAACGTCACTTTCATATTTATCCCAAGCAACAAGTGCGTGTGCCGCCAGATGCCCACCTGCCGAAGACCCCATAACGCCAAGCTTATTTGGTGCTACACCAAAATCTGCGGCATTAGCTCGTATTGTCTCTATCGCAGAAAGTGCATCTTCCAACATTGCAGGGTGATGATATCCAGCGGGGGCAAGCCGATAAGTAACCACAAAACATGCGATACCATGCTTGACAAAATATTCAGCATAGCCCTTGCCTTCATGCTCTGCCAATCCCTGATAACCACCACCCGGGAAAATGATGATACCTATTCCCGTATGATTATCCTCCGGCACCCAACATTCAATCTTCGGTGCAGAATCAGTTGTGCCGTTTTTAAGTCTACCTTCTATTATTTCCATAATTACTATCTTTCCAAAAACGCTCCATAAACTGATTCAGCAATAAGTATATGCCCAGTCTGATTCGGATGCACCGGCTCATTAGGAAAATATACCGATGAATGCTGATGCTTGAAATGAGCATGAAAAATATCATTTGTCTTAACCTGCCGTGCACCATAAGACTCAGCTAGGCGATCGACTACTGCAATATACTCTTTAACAGCAGCACTGATACGACTGCGAAATGAATCTAACGGTCCATCAATATCCAAACTAGCATAAAATGGATCAATCAATAATAATTTTGTATTAGGAAGCTCCTGTTTAGTTACAGATAAAACCTCATTAAATATCTCTTCAAACTTTTCCGGCGACTGTAATGCGTTGTTTTCTGCATCTGTAGTCCAGCGATGACAATCATTAATCCCAATCTTTACTGATATCCAATCCGGCTTATACGAAAGTGCGTCATCAATCCAACGGCTACGCAAACCATCAATTGTATCACCGCCAATGCCGGTATTAACAACTTTAATCTTTTTTTCCGGCTCTCGCACAACCAGAAAATCACGAACAAAACTAACATAACCACGCCCTATGGGACGATACTGATCATCACGCCGTCCGCAATCGGTAATACTATCACCAATAAATAAAATAGTTTCACCATCTTTTAAACATGTACCCATTATTTATCTCCTTTTTTCCTATTATTTGTATAACCACTTACAAAATTACTAATATTGTTGCAAAGTGGCGTTAAGCTGTTTTTTAATATTATCTATCAAGACTTTTGGCAAAATTATCTTTGCATGCTCCCCCCAAGACATTACCCATTGCATAATATGATATTTATGCGTAGTCTCACGAGGGCTGGAAAAGATAATGCTACCATCTTTATTTTCTTTAATTTCCTGCCCACTATGCCATATCCTCTCCTTGATGTAAGGTGCACAATAATCATCAAATCTTATCCGCAGATTATATGGCTTCTCTGCACGCATTACCCCCATGGTTCCAGTATATTCAGTTATATCAAAATCATCCGGCATAGAAAAGGTTTCCGATAATTTCTCCGCATATTCAATACGATTGATGGCAAACATTTTTATACCACCTTTACGTTTTTCGCGGGGATGATCGTAACATAGCAAATACCAGTCGCCCTCCCTACCAAACAGATGATACGGGTCAACACGCCTTACTGAAGTATTACGATCTTGAAGCTTTCGGTGCTTAATAAGCAACCCATGATTCTGGTACAAAGATTTACTGATTGTCTCCCATATTTTCACATCATTTTCACGCAATGGCGATTCAACAAAACTTATTCTAACATTATTCATCCAAGCGGGATCAACGGTAACCTTCGCTGGAAACATCGCCTGAATTTTCTCGAAAACCGACTGTAACTTACCGTAAAGTGGCGTATTTCTATATTGCTGCAATGCACGATCAGCAATACAGGTAAAAAATATTTCTGATTCCGTGATATGAAATGCCGGTAAGAAAACATTTTCTTCAGTGTAATAATAACCATTACGTTCCGGTTTCCGGTCGAACTCAATCGGAACACCCAATTCACGCAGAAAACTTATATCACGTTGAATAGTTTTTTCTGAGACCGGCTCATACTCATCGCTATAATCACGAGCAAGAGTTCTGCAATTAGGTAAAGGTGCATTGGCACCACGCTTAACACGCAACTGCTGATCAATCCACATAACTCGTCGCAATAAAGGTTTAGATTTTGCCACAATATAAAATCCCTTTAGTATGCTGATATATCTTATATTTCATAGTTTGACATTCTCAATATAGCGGTACAGTAATGCAGAATACGCAACTCTGAAAAGCATATATTATCCAATTTCTTATATCAACTTATTCGTCGCTTTTCTTTAATTTTTTCTTTCAACTGCTGTCTCTAGGTTAAATCAAAACAAAAAATGCCGAGAAAATACTCGGCCTTAATAATATTTAGACCCTATCTGAAAAATTTTTTGTTAATAAGCATAGGTTGGGCGTGCACTCTAATGGGACGGAGTTTAAGCATTTTTTTATGCGTAAGCGGCTCGCTCGGAGAGGCTATCCCTACCAAAAGATGGAGATAGCCTTCCAAAACCTTTTCGGATAAACTCTATTTAGAGCAAATACTCTATACCAACGATTTGGCAAGATCGGCTGCAGATGCAGCATCAGCAGCATAACCATCAGCACCGATTTCATCACAGAATGCCTGCGTAACAGGTGCACCACCAATTATAATTTTAACCTTACCGGCAAGATCAGATGCAGCAACAGCCTCAACTACTGCTTTCATACTGGTCATAGTAGTTGTTAATAATGCAGATAATCCTATCACTGTAGCACCACTTTCTTGGGCAACTTCAATAAATTTCTCTGGTGCAACATCAATACCAGCATCAACAACCTTAAGGCCTGCACCTTCAAGCATCATGCCAACAAGATTCTTACCAATATCATGCAAGTCACCCTTAACTGTTCCTATCACCGCAATACCAATCGGCTCAACTCCTGCCGCTGCAAGTTTAGGCTGAAGAATAGCCATACCAGCCTTCATTGCACGAGCAGCAATCAATACCTCAGGCACATAAACTTCGTTCCTCTTAAAACGTGCACCAATTACATTCATTCCGGAAAGTAAGCCTTCATTTAAAATAACACCCGGCTCTAAGCCTTCGCCTAACGCCTTCTCAACAAGTTCGCCTACATCTTTAGCCTTTCCCTTCATCAGGGCTTCTGCCATCTCCTGCAATACGCTCATTCTGCATACTCCTTACTGGTTGTTATTATGGAATAATTCACAAAACCTATTCCGCTCAATTAATATGGCAACAATCTACCCTAATCTATAAATCAAAAATAGAGTTAATCTAATATAAAATATAACAATATTGCTGTTTTGCCATTGCAATATGAGCCATTATAGCGATATAGTACTGTTTTAAGGATATTTTTTATGGCGATCTTGTCGAAACGAATTATTACCGATATTAGCCGGTCATACTTTAAAGAGTGTGGGGTTAAGGTCTATTTCATGGATCTTGGGGGCACAGTAACTAATACTACCGATTCATTATCCAGTTTAACCAATAGCCGACGACGACGAAACTATGCACTACAACAAAGTATAGACCAGGGAAAACCGTATATATTTAGACCGGCTCCAGCAATTGTAACTTGGGTTATTGGCCTTGAAGATAAAAGAATGATCCATGGTGCTGCTATTAGCGGAGAAGTCATTGTCCTAGATGAAAACAATAATGAACCCGACCTTAACAACACCATCACTTACTTAGAGTCAAAAGGCATGACCTTAAAAGCTGCCAAAAAATTTCTTAATAAACTTCCAATCTGGCCGGAATCACAAATAAAAGACGCTACAAAAATATTATATGATACATTTTATCAAATAAGCGGCTGGAAACCGGTCCTAACAGAAGAAAACAGACTACGAACTCATCAGTCAGTTCAGTTTCAACAAGCAATACAAGCTCAGAAACTTTCTGGGGCACAAGCATTATACGCATTCGAGAAAGAAAGAATGCTACTTGCCAACATAAGATCCGGCAACCGAAATGATGCCAAGCGTATACTTAACGAAATGCTTGCAACAATTTTTTTATCATCGCCAAAACTACCAGTACTTCGAGCCAGAACAATAGAGCTTATTACCGGATTAACTAGAGCCGCCATTGAAGACAATCCTCTTCTTGAACCGCTAATGGAACGTAACCATACTTGGATTGAAAAAATCATAACCTCCAAGACTTTTGATGAAGTCTCATCAGAGCTCATGCACGCCTTAAATGAATTTATCGATGATATTTATTTACATGGTGTAAACCGGTCAAATATTAAAGTTCATAATGCACTAGAATATTTAAGCAAACATTATAATGAAAATATTTCGCTACAAGATGTCGCCAACCACATAGAACTCAGTCCATACAGAATATCACATTTAGTTAAAGATTATACCGGCATAACTATTTCACAACACGTACAGCACATACGAATACAACACGCCTGCCAGCTATTAAAAGAAACAGATATGAGTTGCACTGATATTGCCTATGAAATAGGCTATGGTGACCAAAGTTACTTTATCAAACATTTCAAACGAGAAACAGGCACAACCCCCGCAAGATTCAGAAGAGCACAGTTTGCAGTGCCATCTTAAACCTCAATTAAACATTTACGCCAAACTCCTTTGCCAATTTATCATATTGAGCAATAACTTTACGAACACAATCTCTTTTATGATTATAGCTACCATAAAATGACCCCTTAAATCCGGCTATAACTATATTACGAAATTGCCGTGGAGTAATAGCCAACTCCTTAATTGCTATTTCATATTCATTAGTAACACTGGTATGTGAAACTAGCCTATTATCTGTACAAATAGAAACGGCAAGATTACGTTCCAGCATCTTTGATATAGGATGCGTAGAAAGTGATTTCAATGACGGTATTGTCTGCTGATTACTAGTCAAGCATACTTCCATTGTAATGCGCTGACTTGCAACATACTCTACCAATTGATTAACATAACCGGCACGATCTTTTATAGTATTATCCCTAATAGCCTCTTCCGAAAACAGAAAGGTTCCATGTCCAATACGATTTGCATAACATTCAGTTATAGCCTGAAAGATTGATTCCGGGCCATACGCCTCACCAGCATGAACTGTTTTTGCCATAAAATGACTATGTACATACTGATACGCATCACGATGATAAGAAGCAGGAAAACCAGCCTCTTCACCGGCAAGATCAAATCCCACAATCGGTAATCCATAATTATCCCGCAAAGCAACGGCAACCCGTGCCATCTCTAATGACGCAACAGAAAATATCTCCTTTTCTGGGGTTTCTTCCAAAATTGCTAATAAATGGGAATAATATGTACCCATATACTTATTAAACCTGCGCATTGCACATAAAATTATCCCAAACCCAAATTCCAAGTCATCGCCAGATGCGACAGCAGAAGATGCATTATGAGCTAACTCTGCTTTGTGTAAACCTGCGGCAACGGCTTGTACCGACTCTTTTATGGAAAGATTTTTACTTACCAACAACTGCGGCGCAAACCTTACTTCAATATAGCGCACCCCTTCAGCAATACAATCTTGCGCAAGCTCAAAAGCAACCCGCTCAAGATTCTCGGCATTCTGTAAGACCGCACATGTATATGCAAATCCCTGTAAATATTCTCCCAAGTCATTATACTGCTCCTTAAAAACCAAGTCATTCATTCCCGCCTCAGTATAAGACGGCAATTTCACATTGCCAGATTTTGCCAATTCAATTATAGTTGATAAACGTAATGAGCCATCAAGGTGCAAATGCAAGTCCGTCTTCGGTACTCGCCTGATAAATTCACTAGTAAGTAGAGTATCCATAATTACCATCCTTTCCAAACATGTAATATATAAATGAAGTTTGTCATAATTACAAAATACGTCAATATAACAATTATAATAACCGTAATTTTAAAATCGACCCCAACAAACAAATAACCCGCCAGATTCTGTATAATCTGACGGGTTACCCGCATTATTTGGCAACTCAAAGAGTGAAGATTGAGAAATCACCTTTATGGGGTAATTAGAATCTACCGCTAATACCAACAGTAAATATTAAATTCTCATCATACCCCAAAGTGGCAAGATCACCATTTTCATCAAATGTTGCATCCGGCAATACCTTATCATCAAGCTGAGAAATATATGTTATACCAGCACTAAATATTTTATATGCCACAGATGCACTTACATTGGCATGAGAAAAACCTGATTTTCCCTCGTCAGGATCAATATACGCAACCACCAAACCTAAATCACATGTAATATCGTCTGTTATCGCAATTGAATGACCAGCCCCCATTTCAATATACAAAACATTATCAACAACCCCGTCAAGGCCATAATATATATCAATCGATGGTGCCAAAAACACATCACCCGCCGCCCCCAGCGAAATCTCACGATCAGCATCACCACCGCCGCCGGTTGAAGGATAGGTATATTCAGTATATCCAACAGAAAGTCCAAACGGCTCCAGCCCAAGCGGAATATCATACGAAGCATATAAATCAATCTCCGTAAACTGACCGCTAGTATCTGAACCATAATCATCCGTATTAAGATTCCCCCACACACCGATTGTTACCGGCAAAGCAACCTCTAGCCCCGGCTGCAACACAAGTGAATCACTTAATGTATAACCACGAAACACATACGCACTTGCTATATCCAAAGATGTGGAAACCTCTGCCGCCCGAACAACAACCGATACACATATCAATGTACATGCAACCACTTTAATCATTTTCTTAACATCAATCATAACAACTTACCTTTCTTTATATTTTAACCTACAGCATCTTCACCCTTTGCCCCAGTTCGAATCCGGATACACTCCGGCAGATCCAAGACAAATACTTTTCCATCTCCAATATTACCAGTGCGTGCCCCCTCAATAAGAGCATCCACTGTGACATCAACAAACTCATCATTAACAGCTATTTCAAGGCGAAGTTTTTTAAGAAGATTTACCTCCATTTCTACACCTCGATAAGTTTCATGATATCCCTTCTGCTGTCCACACCCAAGAGCATTAGTAACAGACATTTTATATATCTCTTTTCCATACAACGTTTGTTTTACCGAATTCAGTTTTTCCGGCTTTATATATGCAATAATCAACTTCATAATAATCTCCATTAATCTCTAATCGTAATCATAATCTAACCATCTACATACTGGTAAATATCTGGAATCCACTATAAGCCTCCATCCCATGTTCACCAATATCCAAGCCACGCATTTCCTCTTCTCCACTAACACGGATACCTACTGTTTTCTTTATTACAGTAAACAGAATAAAACCAAGACCGAAAGCCCACACAAACGCAGCACCGACACCAATTGCCTGAACGCCAATCAACTTAAAACCACCACCATAAAACAAGCCTCCATCCAAATTAAATAATCCGCAAGCCAAAGTACCCCATGCACCACAAACTCCATGCACACTAACAGCACCAACAGGATCATCAACTTTAAGAACTCCATCAATAAAGTATACACTCAATACAACTAATACTCCGCCAATTAAACCAATAGCCATAGACCCTAAAGGCGAAACTGTATAACATCCGGCAGTTATTGCAACCAGCCCAGCAAGTGCACCATTAAGAGCCATAGAACAATCAGGCTTCTTTGTTACAATCCACGATGTCACCATTGCAGCAATAGCACCAATAGCAGCAGACAAGTTAGTAGTAACTGCAACCCTACCAATCTCACCATCACCAACCGTTGTACTGCCCGGGTTAAAGCCAAACCACCCAAACCACAAAATAAATACCCCCAATGATGCTAAAGCAATATTATGCCCCAATATAGCACGCGGTTTTCCATCTTTACCATATTTACCAATACGAGGCCCAAGCACAATAGCCCCAGCAAGAGCAAGCCATCCACCAATAGAATGGACAACAGTTGACCCTGCAAAATCACAGAACCCCAACTTTTCAAGCCAGCCATTACCATCAAGCAAACTTCCCCATGCCCAAGACCCAAATATCGGATAAATAAAAGCACAGATAAACACGCTATAAACAAGGTAACTGGTAAACTTTGTCCTTTCCGCCATTGCCCCAGAAACAATTGTTGCGGCAGTTCCCGCAAAAACCGTCTGAAACAATAAAAATGTCCAATTCCAATCTCCACCGGCCGGATCAGTCCCTCTCATTGCAAAATGAGTAGTGCCAAAAAATCCATTTGTTGCACCAAACATCAAACCAAAACCAATCAGAAAAAACACAATCGAACCTATGGAAAAATCCATTAGATTTTTCATCATAATATTTATTGTATTCTTTGCTCGTGTAAACCCGCTTTCAACCAATGCAAATCCTGCCTGCATAAAGAAAACCAAAAACGCCGCAATACAAGTCCAAACTATATTAATATTAGCCTGCATTTTTTCTTCTAATGCCGCCATTGCATCTGTATTAGCAATATTATCCGCCGCCAATAACGGCAAAGCATCAAGAAAAACAGCAACAACAACCAACAGTAATAAATACCTTCTAATTGATACAACTCTTTTTATCATATTTTTATACTCCATTATTTATAAATATTAACTCCTTGCAAACTACCTATAATTCCAATCATTCATTTCTTAACTTTCTCCTCCTTACAATCCAACTCCAATTACCGTTTCTAGGCTTATTGATATCAGACATATATTACCATCACAACATCTCCTTTCCGTCCGTTTTCCTATACAACAAATTTCTCGACTAAACTTACGGATTATACAATCGCAATAGCTGTGCCAAAAAAAATCATAAAGTTCAAAGCAACACCTAACAACCTGCTATACAAGGAGATACAAACCCACAGAGAGTTATCATTTTTGTATTTATATTTATATTTAATACATATTTGTATTAATATACTAAATAAACACATATTTGTACACTTAATGCAGGTGAGAGTTCTGAGAAAATCAATATACAAAAAAAAATCGCCGAGATTATACAATCTCGGCGATATCTTATTTTTATTTTAAAAACAAACTGACTATTTGCCAGCAGGAACAGCTTTTAGGCGACCAATCTTAGGTAATTTACCTACAATTGGTGTCGCATAATCAATAAATGCCTTTGTGACATCATTTCCATCTTTGTTAATATACTTCAACGGAACTTCCTTTGTGTACTTGGCAACATTTTTCAAAGGTACGCGTTTATATGATATCTGGTATTTCTTGCCAGGTTTTCTTTTGATAGCGATTGAACCGCTTTTAGCACCACCCAAAGCCTCCTTAACAGCCGTCTCTCCAACCTTACGAGCCTCCGCAGCATCCACATCAGACACCATTCCAGGAAACGACCTCTGCAAATACCCAAACGTATCTGCACGAACGCGATCAATATCTGTATTCGCTTTAATCTCGTTAGCCAATAAATCTCCCAATGCACCGGTGCCACTTAACTGTGCGTTACCGTGTGAATCAACCTCTTTGCTCAACTGTGCGGCAATGGCAGTACCCTTACTATCAGCAATTCCCTCAGAAACAGCAATCAGACAACGTCCATATTTCTTATATGTCTTTTTCACATCACTAACAAATTGTTTCATTGAAAATGGTTTTTCCGGCAAATAAATCAAATGCGGACCATCATCTTCATGGATTCGCCCTAATGCAGCAGCAGCCGTCAAGAAACCTGCATGACGCCCCATAATTACCGAAATATGAACACCCGGCAACGCACGATTATCAAGATTTAATCCCTGCAACGAACAAGCAACAAATTTTGCCGCACTACCAAACCCTGGCGTATGATCATTTTCCTTTAAATCATTATCAATAGTCTTTGGAATATGGAAACATTTTAATGGATACCCCGCAGCCTTTGCTTCCTCCTGAATAATATAAGTAGTCTCTGCTGAATCATTTCCACCTGCATAAAAGAAATACTCAATTTTATATTTCTTCAAGATATCAAAAATTTTCGCACAATCGTCAGCTGTCGGCTTCATGCGAACAGACCCCAATGATGATGAAGGACTTGCCGCGACAGCTTCTAGTGTTGCTACTGTCTCTTTGCGTAAATTAATAAAATCCTCATTTAAAATTCCCTTAATCCCATGTAAGGAACCATATATTCTGCCAATTTCCTTGCTTGCACGTGCAGTAAGCACTGCTCCAACCATACTCTGATTAATAACCATTGAAGGACCACCACTCTGTGCAATCATCATATTACCAGCTTTTGCCGCCATATCTATTCTCCTTTAAATCCTAATTAATCTACATTCACTAGAACTGGGAAATATGCCATTTATTGGTACTTAAAATCAAGTATAATTATTAGATATACTACTTCTTAACATTTATGATACTATTTTCAATGTTATGACAGCAAAAAAACAAAAACGATATACGCGCCAACAATGGGAAGTAATGCGAGAACGATGCCGGATAGAATCACCATATCCACCACCGCCTGATATGAAAATACCGGAAATCGAAAATGTAGTAGCCAATATAATGAAAAAGTTTGGACTAAATGAAACCCATTGGCTTAATACACTAGAAGAAGAATGGAGCAACCTCGTTGGCACAGCAGTAGCCGCACACACACGCCCTGGTAAATTTGAAAATTTTCAATTAACAATTTATGTTGATAGTGCGGTATGGATATATGAGCTTAAACGCAATGGTCATAAAATTATACTGAAAAATCTAGCCAAACGCTACGGCAATGGCAAAATTAAACGAATACAATTTGTCCCAGAACCGGGTAGGGCGACTTTAGCGGTAGGGCGACTTTAGCGAAGTAGGCGACTTTAGCGGAGTAGGCGACTTTAGCGAAGTAGGCGACTTTAGCGGAAGGGCGACTTTAGCGAAGTAGGCGACTTTAGCGGAAGGGCGACTTTAGCGAAGTAGGCGACTTTAG
>CAMZLY010000091.1 GCA_947311825.1 uncultured bacterium | reverse complement strand
GTGCGGGGAGTTGTAATATGTTTGTTAGTAGGCAATCATCGTCCCACTGGGGCAAGCCCAGTGGTGACGTTACATAAAGATAGTTATTGAGAAGTAACCCATATTTATTACGACATACTACTATAATCGTTCTGTAATAGTGCTACCGCGCTCAAAGAAATATTTTAATGTGTCATGTTCAACATCCGGTGGAATAGAATGGTCGGAATGCAAGATATAACTGCCTCCATTACGCAATACAGGTAAGATCTTCTTGTTCAGCTCAGCATCAATTCGCTCAAAATTGTTAGAGGCTATTTCTCGAATATCTATATTTCCGCAAAAGGCTATTTTGTCACCAAACTTTTCTGCTATTCGTGGCATATCCATGCCGGCCTTAACCTCCATTGCCTGTAAGCAATCCATCCCTGCATCTACCAGCCCCGGCACTAATGGCTCAACAAAGCCGCAAGAATGAACAATTACCTTACAACCATTATTATGTGCATATTCAAATAATCTTGCATGTCCTGGCTGTACAATGTCTTCATACATTGCTGGCGACATAAACGGTCTTTCCTTAAACCCCATATCTTCATAATACCATAAGAAATCAGGCCACCCTTCTTCTTCAAACAATACTGCCTGATGCATAATGGTAAAATTCACAAATGTCTGCACCATATCTTTAACCCAATCAGGATCAAGAGCTATCCCCATCAGCATATATTCGTGACCACATACGGGATGCATCTGCTCAAAAGGTGCAACACCATACCAGCAGAATGCTCGTTCCTGCTCTTTTGCCAAAAGTTTTTCTTCACGATATTGATTAAACAGAATGCGTCGCCGATCAACTTGAGTTAAATGCGGCTTAATAAGTTTGTCCCAAGCAGGGCGTTCCTGTACCGTAAAGTCAACATGCTCAGGGGTACCGGAATGATACTTCCAGTTACGAAGTTTCGCACCATTGCCATTTAACACCAATTTACTCTCTTTAGTTTCTTCTAAAATCTGTTCTTCAAAATCAAGATCAGCAATACCGTTAAACCAACCGGCAGGGCGTATACTAATATCAAAATGACTTATAACATCTTCTTTTTCTCCAAGATACGATTCATCTATATACTTAACCCAAGTTTCAGGCCATAATGAGTCATAAGATGGCAATATATCTACAGGTTCTCTATTTAATACTCTTAAAACTCTCTCTTTATGCGTCATAATTCTCGTTCCTTTTGCAACTTTTAATAAATTAAAGATTTATGCCGCCACTGGGCTTGTCCCAGTGGAGCAGTGATTGAAAAATAGCATGCCACTATGCATTGGCCCCCGTACCCGCCATTCGTGCCGCAAAGCGGCACGAATGGCGGGGGCGGGGGGGTGTAATATGTTTGTTAGTAGGCAATCATCGTCCCACTGGGGCAAGCCCAGTGGTGACGTCACTTAATATAGTTGTTTAAAAGTCACCTCCTTTTTCATTAAAATATAAAATATCGCTTTATTTATATAAGTAATAGTCTACTATTGTTTCATTATTCAACGGAATTATGATGATAAATAACGACAACTACATATCAAATATCGATATTTGCAGTCCTGAATTAACTTTCGAGGTGGAGACGATTGCAAAGCATCAACCAATTCCCGACTGGAAGTGGGATCATATTTCCACTAATCATGACAATACGTATCTGTTATGGTTAGTTACTGGCGGAGAAGCATTTATTAAATCAAGTTTTGGTGATTTCAGCCTTCAGTGTGGCGATGCACTTATTATGCCGTTTACCAATTGTGAATATCATGGTCGGCAAAATATAAATAAGCTATTTGAGGTTATGTGGATAATCTTCAAAATTGTTGATACGTCTAAGTATGAGTCACCTTGCATCAGGACATCATTCTATGCAACATCATTGCCGGATCTTTCATTTGCCATAAAACTGGCAAACAGAATCTTGTTGTCCAATAAAAAATCACAAGGGCATTGGTTACGGGTGTTGTTAGAAGAAATACAACAACAAGCCAAACGAAAACATATTAACGAAACAGAAATACGCATAAACAACTTATGCAACAAGATTAAAACTCATCCGGAACTATACCGTAATATTGATGCTCTGCAGCAAGAATTTCACTACTCAAAAGACCATCTCATACGGCTATTTCGTCAGTACAAAAATCTTACCCCAGGAGAATTTATTATTCAGTCACGAATTGAAAAAGCCAAAGGACTGTTGCTAATGTCCAGTTTTTCGATTAAACAAATAGCCACACAACTAGGGTATAGTAATCAATTCAGTTTCAGCAAACAGTTCAAACAGCGTATCGGACTAGCCCCAAAAGAATTTCGTCAAGATATAGTCAGCATAACTTGGTAAATTCCATTCGCATTATCGCTAACTTCTTAAAACTAATGTTTATTCTAATGTTTTTGTCACAATCTCTCGCAAACCAGTGGAAATATCTGGTGAGGACGCAATCTTCTCTAAAGCTTGTCGCATCTGTTCTTTATTCTCAGCCGGCATTTTTGCGTAATGCTTGAATGCTGTACCTAATGCGGCAGCAACCTGACTGTTAGATTTATCAATCTCAATTGTGATATCGCCAATCATCGTATATCCTCTGCCGGATACGTCGTGAAAGGCTGGTAAACTACTGGCAAAGGCCCCGTAAATACTCCTGAAGCGGTTGGGGTTTTCTTTGCCAAATAATGGATGTTTAATTAACTTGCAAATGTTTTCATACATATCTGGATTCCGCACAGCAGAAGCTTGTACCGTAAACCATTTATTTGTCACGTTAAAATCGTTTTTGTACCGCTCCATAAAGGAAGCAAGGGCATTGTCTCGTTCTGACGTGTTGGCAATACATAGTATTCGTAAAGCATCCATACGATCAGTCATATTATCACTATTATTAAAATGTTCGGCAGCCAGTAATGTTGCACCATCGTCAAGATAAGATAAATAATCCAGGCATAAGTTACGAAAACGACGCTTGGCGACGGAATCTGAATCAATTTGATAACTCGTTGCCGCATATTTATTATAACATTTTCTGAATGTATCTTGATGGCGTAATGCCAATGCTTGCTTAAAAGCTTCTCGTGCCGCAAAACTATTTTTGAAATCGTACACTGATAATTCCTGATTGATAACTTCAATTGATGGTAGCACTAATGCGTGTGCAAGAAACATTAATTCACTGACATCTCCGCCAATTAATGAGCCAAAAGCATCCAAAATCTCATCAGCAATAACTGGTGCATTGCCAGACTGTAATGCTGTAGTCATATCAAGTAAACAACCAAGAGCTAATTTCTGTCCAGCATCGTAACGATTAAATGAATCGCTGTCATGTTGTAATAAAAAGATTAAGTTATTTTGTGTATAATTGTATTCAACTTTTACCGGTGCACTAAAATTTCTGAATAAAGACGGTATCGGCTCGGCATCAATACCAGTAAAAATAAAATCTTGCTCAGGAGCTTTTACTATCAATATTTTTGATAATGTACCATTGTTATTGGCGTAATCATCTTCAATATGCAATGGAATATCCTTGCCGTTAGCATCTAATAAACCAACGGCCATTGGTAGATAGAACGGTTCTTTTGGGCTACCGTCAGCAGTTGGCAAACAGCTTTGTTTGACGTTCAATGTAAAGGTTTTATTCTGCCCATCGTAAATGCCTTTAACGGTGCAAATGGGTGTTCCCGCCTGATTATACCAGCGGCGGAATTGACTCAAGTCTACATCATTAGCATCTTCCATTGCTTTAATAAAGTCTTCCGTTGTAATTGCTTTTCCGTCATATAGTTTAACATACAAATCCATGCCGCGACGAAATCCACCTTTACCCAGTAAAGTTTCAATCATACGAATAACTTCAGCCCCTTTGTTATAAACTGTAGCGGTGTAGAAGTTGTTTATTTCCTGATAAGAATGCGGTTGGATAGGATGTGCATTGGGACCGGCGTCTTCTACAAATTGTATGGAGCGCAATCCACTTGCCGACTCAATACGTTTTATTGGGCGTGAATATGTATCGGCTGTATATTCTCCATCACGGTAAACGGTGAGACCTTCTTTTAATGTGAGTTGAAACCAGTCACGTAAAGTGATTCTATCGCCAGTCCAGTTGTGGAAATATTCATGAGCAACAATACTTTCTACAGTGAGGTAATCATAATCTGTTGCCGTGTCAGGGTTTGTCAGCGCACAAGCGGAATTAAATATATTAAGTCCTTTATTTTCCATTGCACCCATGTTGAATGCATCAACAGCAACAATCATAAAAAGGTCTAAATCATATTCCAGTCCGAAAGTTTTTTCATCCCATTTCATTGAGCGTTTTAATGAGTCAATAGTATGCGAAACTTTATTTTCATTGCCATGATCGACATATATTCTGATATCAACTTTACGACCGGACATAGTTGTGAACGAATCTTTTGTAACGGAGAAGTCTCCGGCAACGAATGCAAATAGATAGCTAGGCTTAGGGAATGGATCATGCCATTCAACTAAGTGTCGATTATTATCTATATTTTCTTCTTTAATTTTATTTCCATTTGAAAGTAAAAATGGAAACTTCTTTTTGTCGGCTTTTATAATAACGGAAAAGACAGACATTACATCAGGGCGATCAATATAATATGTAATCTTCCGGAATCCTTCCGGCTCGTTTTGTGAACATAGAATACTGCCCGACTTATATATTCCGTCAAGCCAAGTATTATTATACGGATCAATTTCTACTTCAGTTTTTAGAATAAACTTTTCGGGAACATTTTGTATTATTAAAGTTTTATCGGTAACAACATATAAATCATCCGGCAACGGATTGTCATCAATCGCAACATTTAACAGCTTCATTCTTTCGCCATTTAATATTAATAGTTTTCCGTCAGAAGATGCGGCAGTGGCTTCAATATTTAAAATTGTATGTACCCGTACATAGGTATCAAAAATATCAAACTCTAATTTTGTTTTTGAGATTGTATAAGCAGGAGAAGAATAATCTTCAATATGTATAGTTTTTATTTTTTTATTCATTTTTAGTTGTCTTTTTTAACCTAGAAACGGCAGTTGAACATAGCATAGCCACAAAATAATTTTGCCATACCTGAGCAACTATGTTTAATAAATTATTGTTTAGTTTATGTAAGAGAAACTGATACTATTTTATCATCTTGTTTGATTTTATTTATAAGGTCCTGTGATGGAATATGATCAAGTTTTAGGTTGCATGTTGCGGCATGTCCATTGTCAAAAATGTTATTTTCCATTTCTTCTATATTTATGTCGCTAGTTCGTAAAAGATTCAGAACCCCAGCTAATACACCGACCTGATTGTTGTGACGCACTAGCAGGCTGGCTTTTGCTGTTGTTCTTGTTCGAAGATTAACAATATTTATAGGTCTTCCGGTTTCTTTATAGCAACGAATAATTTTAACAACTTCATCAGCAGTAGCCTCTGAAGCCTGTTCTGTTGACGCTCCAATGTGCGGCGTACATGTTATCATTTTTGCAAATTCAGTATCGGTAAAATCTGCTTTGCCACCGCTTGGCTCATTTTCAAAAACATCAGTTGCGAAGCGTAATCCTTTTTTTGCAATGGCATCTTTGATTGCTTTGGTGTCTACAATTTCACCGCGAGCACAGTTTACCAAAATAGCATTATCACGCATGTGTTCTAGAAATTCATTATCAATTAGATATTTTGTTTCTGGCTTCATTGCTATATGTAGGCTTATGGCATCGGATTGAGCTGCAACCTCTAGCATTGTGTTGCAACGTTGAACTCCTAATAAGGCGGCTTTTTCGTCCGTTAAACTGGGTGACCAAGCAATGACATTCATATTCATCCCTAGTGCTCTACGTGCGACGCCGCGACCTATTGCACCAAGTCCAATTATGCCAAGTGTGCGACCTTTTAGTCCATGTGCTTTTTGATATTCTTTTTTGTGCCACTTGCCTTTGCGTAAATCATTGCAGGCATTAATAATTCTACGATCAGCGGCAATCAATAAGCCAATGGCAAGCTCTGCGACGGCATCGGTATTTTTTCCGGGACAGTTTGTAACATAAATTGCTTTATCACAAGCCGCATCAAGGTCAATGGTGTTAATCCCTGCACCTGCACGAATAATTAATGCAAGTTTTGTTGCAGTATTAATGGTCTTTGCTGTAACTTTTGTTGATCTTACAACGAGTATTTCAGTGTCGCCAATATTTTCCGGCAATTCATCTGCTGTTAACTCTGGTTTTTGAATAACTGTTGCATCAAGCTCTTGAAGAGACCTTACTGTTGATGGGGATAATGTGTCGGCTAATAATATTTTCATAATCTTTTTTTCTCCTTGAGGTACTTTTACAGTGATTTTGCAAGTACTTCTTTGTTAATTTTTTATAAATTCTTAGCAGTGTTTCACAATTGTATGATTTTGTCTTGTGTAATTTTTGTTTTGTGTAAATTTATTTTAGTTGTTTTCAGCATTGGTATAGGTAATTTTAATGGCGGTTCTGCCTTTATTCTGTAAAAATGATTGGTTGCCGATATACCGGTTACTGCTTTAGCGGTTGTCGGATTGGTATCGGCTGTATATTCTTCCGCATCAGACGCACTGTCGCCGTCTTGATTCGTATCCGTTGTCGGAGAGTGTGGAAAGGTTGCCGGTTTGGCGATATTCCCAGGCATCGGGTATGCTGTCGACATCACTATCAGGCCCGGCATCGATAGTTTCTGTCCGTACGTATGCCTGTGCGTTGGAAAGTGAAATCCAGCCGGTATTGGCGCTCCAGATATAACCGCTTAGATTGCCGCTGGTTAGGTCAACTTTGGGCTGT
>CAMZLY010000090.1 GCA_947311825.1 uncultured bacterium | reverse complement strand
TTTTTTTCTTCTCAAACGCCAATTTTTAGGCAATACTCCACAAGTTTTTTATTCAATTCAAGGTAAATAAGGTGGTTTTTAGGCTAAATAGCATAAAAGCCTATAAAAGATATAGATTATGACTGAATATGTTCTACTTGTTATTAGTGCAGTGCTAGTAAATAACTTTGTTCTAACCAGATTTCTGGGAATCTGCCCATTTTTAGGCGTTTCAAAAAAACTTGATACCGCTTTAGGTATGTGCGGTGCCGTTATTTTTGTTATGACCGCAGCCTCTGCCGTTACCTGGCCTCTACAAAGAATCCTTGAACATTTCAACTTGGAATACCTCCAAACAATAGCTTTTATTCTGGTTATCGCTTCTTTTGTACAGCTAGTTGATATTATAATGAAAAAATATCTGCCAAAGCTACACGGTGCTCTTGGTATTTTTCTACCGCTCATTACTACTAACTGTGCCGTTATGGGTGTTGCTGTTCTAAATATTCAACTTAAATATAGTTTTTTCAAAGCTGTACTATTCGGCTTTGCCGCCTCACTTGGATTTGCTCTAGCTTTAATTATATTTACAGGGTTACGCGAAAAAATTGACCGTGCGAATCCTCCGAGAGCATTTCAGGGTGTCGCTATTGCTTTAGTAACAGCCGGACTCTTAAGCCTGGCATTTATGGGATTCGCCGCACTTGTTAAATAACTGATAACTGACAATTTTTAAATTATGACAACAGCAATATTAATAACAGCATTTACAATCGGTATCATAGGCCTTGTCTGTGGCATTATACTATCGGTATCCGCTAAGTTTCTAGCGGTAAAAGAAGACCCGCGTATTGGCGAAGTGGAAGAATTACTACCAAGTGCAAACTGTGGTGGTTGTGGCTATGCCGGTTGTGCAGATTATGCAAAAGCTATTATTGTGGATGGTGCCCCTATTAATCTTTGCTCCCCAGGAGGAGCAGACACGCTTGCTGCTCTAGGCAAATATACCGGACAAGAAGCCGTTGCCGGAGAAAAAATGGTTGCCGTTGTTATGTGCGGTGGCGACAACACCAAAGCTTCCAAAAAATTTCAGTATAATGGAATTGTTGATTGTGCGGCAGCCGCTTCAGTTGCCGGCGGTGATAAAACATGTAGCTATGGATGCCTAGGCTACGGCAGCTGCGTCCGAGTTTGTCCGGCTGATGCTATTGAAATCGTAAATGGGATTGCAGTTGTACATCCTGAACTTTGCATAAGCTGTGGTGCCTGTGTTGCGGCGTGTCCTCGTGATATCATAACCATGACCCCTGCAAGCGAAACTATTCATGTATTCTGTAATTCTAAAGACAAAGGGCCGATCGTCAAAAAAGCCTGCGAAGTAGGCTGTATTGGTTGCCGAATGTGCGTTAAACTAGGTGGCGAAACTTTCGTCATGGATGGTTTCCTTGCCAAACGTGACTACAGTATAGAAGTAGCAGATGAAATAATCGTAGAGAAATGCCCCGGCAAATGTATCGTAAACACAAAACAATCAAAAACTACTGGTGAATCCGTATGAACATCGTAAAAGCTTTATTTAAATCACAGGGCGGCATCCACCCAAAATATAATAAGGAATTAAGCCGCGACAAGAAAATTGAAACAATGCCCATTGCACCACTACTAAAAGTCTCAATGTCACAGCATCTCGGTGCACCGGCAAAACCTCTGGTCAAAAAGGGCGATCTTGTTTTACGTGGACAACAAATTGGCGAAGCTGCAGGATTCATTTCCGCCAATGTACACGCCCCCACTTCCGGTACCGTCAAAGCCGTAGCAGAAGCTCCCACAGCAATAGGAGCCAAAATACCGGCAATTGAGATTGAACCGGACGGCGAAGATAAATGGATTGACGGAATATCCGGCATCCAAGATTGGAAAAATGCTGATAACAAAGAATTAATCGCAAAAATCGCAGAAGCCGGTATTAGCGGTATGGGCGGGGCAGGCTTTCCGACCCACGTCAAACTCTCTCCACCACCAAACAAACCAATTGATACCCTAATTATCAACGGTGCAGAATGCGAACCATACTTAACCGCTGATCATCGACTAATGGTTGAACATGCGGCAGAGATAAGAACCGGCATCGAAATTATACGAAAAATACTTTCCGTCAAAACCGTTCGCATTGCCATAGAATCCAATAAACCGGAATCCATCGAGGCCATGAACAAAGCATTAGCTGATATTGATGGTGATGTCGAGATTGCAGTTTTAAAAACCGAATATCCGCAAGGTGCAGAAAAACAACAGATTTTTGCCATCACCGGCAAAGAAGTACCCTCCGCCGGACTACCAATGGATGTCGGCTGTGTTGTGGAAAATGTTGGAACAACCTTAGCGATTCAAGATGCTATTATAAACGGCAAACCGGTAACTGAACGAGTAACAACAGTCACGGGGAATCCCGTTACATCACCAAAAAATGTACTAGTTCGACTGGGCACTTCTTATACTGATCTACTAGAATTCTGTGGATCAACTAAAAACGATGTTGCAAAAATAATATCCGGCGGGCCTATGATGGGATTTGCTCAACCAAATCTTGATGTTTGTACCACCAAAACAACATCAGGCTTACTATTTTTAGCACCAAAAGAAGTTTATAACTACGAATCAATGCCCTGCATCTCATGTGGGCGTTGCGTAGAAGCTTGCCCCATGAACCTTATGCCATCTGAACTAAGCTTTATGCTGGAAGCCGAAGAATTTGCAGAAGCACAAGAATTAAACGTAATGGACTGTATCGAATGCGGATGTTGCTCCTTCTCATGTCCTGCACATCGCCCGTTAGTACAGCACATGAAACAAGGTAAAGCATGGGTTATGCTACAGCGTAGAAAAAAACAGTAAAACAACACGATCAGACCGATCAGTCAGATCTGTCAGATCTGTCAGATTTTTTGAAAAACTTTAAAAAACGGAAATTTAAATGGCACAAGAAAAACAATATATTGTAAGCACATCGCCACACGCACACTCCGGTGCATCAGTGCATCGTATCATGCTAGATGTTATCATCGCTCTGTTACCGGCAGTAGCGGCATCAGTTTATTTCTTTGGTTGGCAAGCATTACGCATAACTGCAGTCTGTATAATCTCTTCGCTGGCAATCGAAGCAATTTCCAGAAAAATGATGGGACGAAATCTCGGTATTGGCGACCTCAGTGCAGTCGTGACAGGGCTACTACTTGCTCTCAATCTACCCCCATCACTACCAAGCTGGATGGCAATTGTCGGCTGTATATTTGCCATTGGAATTGCAAAACAACTATTTGGTGGCATCGGCTATAACCCTTTCAACCCGGCACTCGTTGGTCGTGTAGCATTACTAGTAGCATTTCCTGTAGCCATGACAAAATGGAACGACGCACTAAACCCCGACCGCTGGAGCGGACTAGCCTGGGCTGTTGATGCAACAACAACTGCCACACCACTGGGAGCAGTTAAAACCGCTCTGTCTAATACAGGCGTAATACCAACCGATCTTCTAATGAGTAGCAAAAGCATGATCAACTATATGCTTGGTGATATGAGCGGTAGCGTAGGAGAAGTATCCGCCATTGCCCTCATTATCGGTGGCATCTACTTGCTATGGAGAAAATGTATTTCATGGCATATACCAGTTGCATTTATCGGCACAGTCGCCATCTTTGCCGGCATTCTCCATGCAGTCAATAGCGACACAAATATGCCAATCAGCTTCCACCTACTTTCCGGCGGACTAATGCTTGGAGCAATCTTTATGGCAACCGACATGGTAACATCGCCAATCACGAAAAAGGGAATGCTAGTATTTGGTGTTGGTTGCGGACTACTAACCATGCTAATCCGACGCTGGGGCGGCTACCCTGAAGGGGTAAGTTTCTCAATTCTTTTAATGAATGCAGTAACCCCGCTTATCAACCGAGCCACTCATCCACGAATTTTTGGACATGTAGCAAAAAAAGCTAAAACAGGAGTAAACGACAAATGAAAGAAATCTTAAAACTTACAGGTATCCTCTTCATAATCTGCCTGATATCCGGAGCTCTACTAGCCGCCGTTAACGCCGCCACAAAAGGACCAATAGCCAAAGCCGCTAAGGCCAGTAAATTAAACGCCATAAAACAAGTCCTGCCAAAAGATGCAGGAACACCCGATACCGTTAAAATAACTGATAACGGAAAAGACTGGATATTCTACGTAGCACGCAACAAAGGTAAGTTTGTCGGTGCTGCTGTTGAAACCAGCTCTAACAAAGGGTACAGCGGAACAATAAAAATAATGCTCGGCATCAATGCCGAAGAGAATGTTCAAGCAATTGCCATTATCTCACAA
>CAMZLY010000089.1 GCA_947311825.1 uncultured bacterium | reverse complement strand
TTCAGTGCTATTCAAGATTCCGTTTCTAAGTGTAAAAAGCAGTAATCCTTTATTTAGAAAATCATCGCAACCAAAATCAGTAACATCCCAGCCTAGTTCACAATCTATAATTTCATCAATATTATTGCGATTTTGTTGCCATTCGTTATGGCTCCAAGATGCAAATGCCGGCAATTGAAATTTATGTAGTTTAAAAAACTCTTCTGCTTCTCGTATTATTTGATTTATTTCTGAACGTAACATGATTTCTACCCCTTACACTTATTTGTCTGAACAATATCATTTAATAACAGCTATTGACTAGTAAAATATTGTTGCTGATTTAAATAGAGCCCAACGGAAAAAGTTATAATTGAATTCAAAAAAACACCACGCACCATTCGCATTGGTTCACAGGGGCGGATGATCCCTCAAAACAAATATCTATCCCTGCCGGTACTCTCTAGGGGTTTTTCCGGTTTGTTCACGAAATACTCTATAAAAATGAGTGGTGCAACTGAATCCGGCATCATACATAATGTCTGTTACCGTTCGATCTGTTGTTGCCAATAGACGCATGGCATGCAACAGTCGTAAATGAACAATATAGCTATTTATAGTTTGTCCTGTATTCTCTTGAAAAACCCGTGCCAAGTGACGTTTACTTATTCCTACAACATCTGAAATCTCCGATAAAGTAATCGGCTCTTTGAAATGTTTTATAATATATCGTAGTGTATTAAAAAATAGATGTGAGATATGTTTGTCATGCGTAAAATGACTAGATGTGTCCGATTGTGTATGTAGCATTCTTAATAATCTAGATCGGGTTTCCGTAAGCACAATTTCACGAGAAATCTCATCATTTACAGCTAATAGACGGTTCCAATCCAGCAATAAGTCAAGATCAGAGCAAGGAGCCGCTCGGCTTGGCTCAATAAATAATTCCAATGCAAGGAGGCGTGTTAATAAATATGCCGGTAAATCCCATTGTAAAACCAATATTAATGGTATATGTAATCCAACAACAGTGGTCTCCTGAGTACGTTCTAGAACTTGATGCGGCAACATTCCCCAATGTACAATTAACCTATTAGCTTCCAATTTTATCACTGTTCCGCCGTAAAGCATAGTTACTGTACCTTGTTTCACAACACTTATTTCTATAGAACTATGCACATGCCCAGAAGGTGGATTGGGCGGTGCATCAAATCCGTCAACATTGACCTCTCCTATATTATCAATGTGGTTACTATCAATATTTTTTTTGCCAGTTTTCATGATGTCCCGATATAGTAGTAAATAGTGACTATTTTATCAAGACATATTTTATAGCAAATAGTAGAGTTGCTTTATTCGTTACACAAAGTTGTAGTGTCGGCTCTATGAGCCGAATTGTAGAGAATGAACGGCGTAAAAGAACTAAAAATATTAAATCATTATATTGTGCATAGTTGTAGGTTATAGCGTAATCCGGCTCGCTCAGCCTGTCCTCCGTAGTAAGCGAATGAAGGACGGAAGAGCTCCCCTGCTGTACCTAGTGAATCGTAGGTGCGGGTTAGAGAGCCTCGGGTATTTGTTTCGGCGGTTCGTTGCATGTTCTAGGATTATCTTGTTAGCTCATTATACTTTAATTCTGATACTACATATATTGGAGATTCAGAAACTTGTACGTCAATAGTACCATTTTTATCACGTACTATACTTTTTTTGCGACCAACAACATCAACAATATAATATTTTTGTTCTTTTCCCTCTAAAGCAAGTTTTATAATTTCAGGCTCCCCATATAAAGTCCATAACATAATTGTTTCACCGAATTTGGCTGCCTGAATATTTTCGCCTAAATTAAGTCTTTTATACGGAAATCCGTCAATTAAAGCTACGGCGGTGTATGTGGCTGCATCTCCCGGCATATGTGCAGTAGTAATATCATTATGAACACCATCGTTTGAACGCCCAAAATACCAAGGTCTGAGAAATCCAACTTTTAAAACAGTGTCTAAGGATATTGAAGTGGCAATTATTTTAGAGATCATATCTGCCTGCCATCTACGGGCATCAATACCGTGAGAAGCCCGAGCTCCTGTTTCGCCAATCCAGAATGGAAGCGAGTTTGTTCTCCCGACGTTTTTATATGCCAAATTAATACCCCGAATAAGCTCTGCGGGTGAATTGCCAAATCCGCTTTCTAGCACAGGCGGTGAATCAGGATATGCATGAATATCCCAGGCATCATGATATTTATCTATACCTAATCTTAAACAATCAATAAACCATTTTCTTGTACCAGGATAAACAAGGCTTCCACCAACATAAAATCCATCTGGACAAGCCTTCTGCACAAATTCATATTCAGTTTTTTCTCTTGCCACCCATTTTTCTGGAGTCATTCGCAATTCTTTATGGTGATCAATTTCATTATATGATTTAAAATACTTTGTATATGGAACTGCTTTTTTTACCAATTTCAGTTTGTCTGCCGGTTTTGCTTGACTGTATTTATCATAAAAATCTGCAACAAGGGTAATCCCCGCTTTTTTTGCTGATTCAGCAAGATCAATAGGAAAGCTCGGCGAGGAACCAATGTTCATATATATTCCCATTCTCTGCATCCAGGGGAAATATATTTTGTTCTCGTTCCCATCGGCTAGATAATAGTAGGTTGTTGCAACTTTCTTATCTTTCTTACGTTGTTGTTGAGCGGCTGTCCCGCGAATAACACTAAAGCCATCCGGCGGATAAGAAATAATAAGTTTTCCAGTAACTGTATAAAGAGAAAAATGAATAGCATAATATCCACAATCAAAGTTATGTTTCATGTTTATAGCAACGGTACCGGGGAAAACTGTAGTCACCTCTTGCTGTTTAACTTTTTTCCCATCATAATCAGTAATTGTTATAAGTAGTTTGGCTTTAAATGGAGTTGTTGGAATTATTGGCTGTTTTTCTTTTAAGTTTCGCCAAGTCCGTTTTCGTAAATCAAATACAAGATTTAGTTGGTTAGTCGGTGCAAGCAGATTGATGGGTGACTGCGTTTTGATTAACGGCTCCAGCCGTGCGGCTTCTTTATGAAGGTTTATATCACATTTCTGATTTGTTATAGAATATTGTAAATTACTAGAAACAGTCCCATCTCGGTTTAGAAATTTTGCATTAAACGAAAATTCCTCATTCTGTTCTTGTTGTGTTACAAATTTAAGAAATAAGCGATGCCAGCCTTTAGATAAGTTCAAGGTTGTTTGTATCGGTTCGGAGTTCTGCTCAATACTAAACTCTATGCTTCCACCCTGATCTGTAATGCCTGTTACTTTTTTCTCTTCGCCTGATTCAGCATAAGATTCATTATTTGGAGTTATAGCTTTGTCAAATCTAAGTTTTTTTTCATCCAGCCAGCCAAATACCAAATATCCCGTTTGTGAAAGTTGTAAAAGTGACTCTGTTGCTGATTCCGATTTAAGGTAAAGGCAGGCGTATGCAGTACCTTTCCCCCATGTGCAGTTGGGGGTTGATGATTCTAAAATTATATCTTTTCTGTTATTATTATTATTTTCAATCCGCCAACGTTTATTTAACTCAATTCTATCAAACGCTGTTGTGGGACAACGATCACCCAGAGAAGGATATATCTGTGATTCATAATCCAGCCCCCAGAGAGTTAAACCTGCCTTGCCTGCCCACCCTGACATTACTAACCAAGCAGATGAGATGCCGTTTGTAAGACTATATATTTTGTTTGTTTGATTAGATTGCCGATTAGTTGCTCTTGATAAATCATAATTGATTTTTTTTGAGGCCGAATCACTCTTGGTATAATTATCCAGCATTTTTTCTGTTTCTGATGTTGCTTGCGGCATAAAGTCCATTAGGACAAGATGATTCTCTGAATTACTAAACAAAATATTTTGCGTTGCATAAGATTCATTCATTACAATCAGTGCAGGAAGGTTAAGATTATATTTCTTCACAATTTTATCAGACTTTTCTTTATTAATAATATTAACAGAGAATTGCTGATTAGTATTTACGCCCTGAATGTCAGATAAAAGTTGGAATATTTTTTCTGATTGCAATATATCATTGCTTTCCAATATATAGAATCTTGTTGTCGGGGTGTCGCTTTGTATTGAGCTTATACGTGCTCGCAACTGCCCATAATCTTTTGTAAAATTAACTGAAAACAAACTGTGCGGCTCTAGTTTAAAAGGCTCAATAACTTTATGGTGTGCGGCTTTGCCAGAAATTGTAACTTCAAGTATTGTTTCCCCAGGATATATTGCGAACAACTCAGGAGTAACTAAATCAAATTTCTTCCATGATTTTTTATTTGAACCCCTGAATGCCATTCTTTGACGTAATTTCTCCATAGATGTACCTAACTTGACGGTAATTGTTTGTGAATGCAAACCGCCAATAGTCATAATGGAGCTCAATTTGTAAAGTCCAGGCGGTAGTGATTTATCCAAATTAAACCTGATTGTCGCAGTGGAATAGCTCGTCCCCTTTTTAAAGATTATAACATCATTCTTCCTCTTAACAATTTTATCAGCATCACTATTTATTAAAAAGCCGGACATCATAAATTTCCCGGATTTAAGCTGGAAGATTTCTTTATCTGAGGTTGGTTGTTTGGCAGAATTCTCTTTTGCGGAAGATACAGGTGTGATTTTTTTTGAATGCGATTTTATCAAATTACATTTAAGAAGATATTGTGCTATTGTTCGTCCGACTAACTCATACCCTTTTGTGTTTAAATGCACATTGTCTTTATTATATTTTTCTGCCAGCCAGCCACCTTTGCTTAACGGGATATGTGGATCCAGTAACGGTTGTTCAACATCAATATATTGCACATCTAACAGATTGTTGGTTGATATTTCCGGAATATTAGAACGTATCCAGTTGGTGTATGCACGGTTCGAACCAGGACCCCCAGCACCACTGTTTTTATTGGGACCACGACGAGGGGGCGGAGTTAAAACAATTACAATATAACCTTTAGCTTTAATAATAGAAATAAGATTTATTAAATCGTCGGTATGATATCCATTTGTACCTATCATAAGAAATGCGATATTTGTTACCCCTTGTGTTGGTTTTAGCACAAGATTTCCCGATGTTATAAGATCAATTATGTACTTTGCCGTTTTGCTTGGATATGCATGCAATGTGTAGTTTTTTAGAGCAATATTATTTTCCCATAAGATATTATTAGCTGTTTTGGGGTAAATGTTATGGTAAGTTAGACTATCACCAATAAAAGTTAGGGCTAATGGAAATTTTAAAGAAATAACTTCTTTTACATCTATAATAGAATTATTGTGTTGGTTAAAAAATTCTGCTGGTTCTGCCTGCACGGGTAATATATTACAACAGAAAATAAATACTGAAAATTTAATTATATTTTTTAAGTTCATTATCGTTTCTTTCTAAAAAGTTTTTGTTTATGAAAATGCAAGCTGGCAATGAAATAGTTAAAAAAAGTATGAGAATATCATAAAATATTCTCATACTTTTTAGAGGCAAGAGTAACAATTTAAGCATTATTTAATCATAACCATAGTTCCTACCGGACGTAAGTATCGGATAATGACAATCCCGGAACCGCCAGCCCCGCCGGAGTAATAAGTGTTGCCGGTCATACCGCCACCACCACCGCCGCCGCCAGTATTTGGTGTTCCTGCCCCCCCATTTGAATTACTGTCACCGCCGTTGCCACCACCACCAGCACCACCAACCGCATTACCATCATAATTTCGGAGTCCGCCTCCACCGCCACCAGCATAATAAGTTAATGTGCCGGAAATATCATACTCCAGACCATCTCCGCCATTTCCGCCCAAAGTTGTCGCATCTGCACCTATAAATCCGGCACCTCCTCCGCCACCACCTGCTTGCCTGTTTGCATCAGTAGAATGACTGGCTCCGCCGGAATATCCTTGCCCTGAAATGCTTGTTCCGCCGGAATATGTTTCATTTGGGAAACCACCGCCACCGCCACCGGAGCCGCCATTGATACCATTTGCACGATATGAGCCGCCACCGCCGCCACCGATTGCAACTAATGCAGAAAAAACGGAGTTAGATCCATTTTTACCCGGATCTGCATATCCTGTTCCACCGATACCGCCAACTCCAACAGTTACAGTATTAACGCCAGTTGAAACGATAAAATTGGTATAAATAACGCCACCAGCACCACCACCGCCAGCAGCACCACCGCCACCTCCACCGCCGCCGCCAACAATCAAAACATCTACTGAACCACGTGAACTAACAACAAAATCACCACTATTTGTAAATGTATGAACGGTATATGGTCCGCTTTCTACAACATCACCACCTGTTGCATGCGTAACATCTACCGGAAGCGGATATCGTACAATTACAATACCGGAGCCACCATTCCCGCCCGGATAATATGTCCAGCCGGACATTCCACCGGCACCACCGCCGCCGCCGGTATTAGGAGTTCCGTCGGAGCCTGAACCTGTATTCACCCCACCATCGCCGCCGCCACCAATACCGCCAGTACCAGCAACTCCGGCATTACGCCAGCCACCGCCGCCACCGCCAGCATAATAAGTTAATGTGCCGGAGATATCATAAGTCAACCCAGCACCGCCATTGCCTGCGCTGCCTGTACTTAATGCGTCTCCACCAACTGCACCGGCACCACCGCCGCCACCGCCGCCATGGTGACTAGAGTCCTTAATAGCACTGCTTCCGCCATTATGACCTTGACCGGGAATTCCTGTGCCCCCCGCCTGTACACCATTAAAATGACCACCGCCGCCGCCACCGGAACTGCCACTAGCACCGGTAGCCCCTATGCCGCCGCCACCACCGCCACCGGTTGCAGTTATTGCACCAAAAACTGAATTCGAGCCAGCATGACCAGTTCCATTGGTAACGCCGATACCACCGTCGCCAACAATTACATTAATCGAACCGGACGACAGATTTATATTAGTAAAAACTAATCCACCGGCACCGCCGCCACCACCATTTCCTCCGCCGCCGCCAGCACCGCCGGCAACAACTAGAACTTCAACATTATCTCCGCCTGCCGTAACATTAAGAGTTCCACTGTTTGTAAATGTATGAATTCTGTATCCGCGATACTCTGTTGTTGTTCCGCCTGTAGCATTTACATATCCCGCTAAAGATATTTGTGCCATTACTACCATCATTATTGCCATCATAATAACTGCGAATTTACTCTTCATGCTCTCGTCTCCTTTTATTGTTGTTATACTACTTATTATTTCCACATCTTCATTTTATTACTATTTCATAACATTAAGCGTGGTTTAATCTTAAGAATATTCGGCTTAGGTATTTCCCCTGCCATACGTTGTTCAAGTCTTTTCATCATAATTGTCGCAGTTTTTTGCGGGTCAGATTCAATACGTGTGACGCGCTCTGCAGGCGGGTTTGCATCCCCTTTATTTGCCAAAGTTGCAATTTTAAGATCATCTGGCATTACTATTCCCATATCGTCAATTGCATGCAACATTCCTATAGTGTAATGATCATCAAAACATACAATACCATCAGGTTTCTCATCCCATGATGCCCACATTCGCTTAAATTGACGATATCCAGACAACTCAAATGGCTTAGAACTTAAATCCGATTCCACAATCCACTTTGCTGAAGTTATAGACTCAGAACAAGCAACATCTTCATAAAAAGTTGCAACCTCCTGACAAACTCCATTTTTTATGGTTCCTGAATGCCACAAAGCCAGACGGCGACACCCTTGTGCTATAAGTGCTTCCACCCCCATCTTTATAACAGCAAGATAATCGCCATATACATGTTGCTCACAGTCAATCTGAGTAAAAATTTCTAGCGGAACATCAAGGGCAAAAAGAGCTTTTAGGTATGCCGCATGTGATGCAGCAGGAACACTAACAACAAATAATCCATCAATTTGACCAATATCAACATCCAATTTCAAGCGGCTAGGGCCATGCTGTTCATAATCATAATGCATGTCATTTATATAATAAGTAAGAAGTTTATTGCTTTTTGAAGAAATACGCCTAAAACAATCCAGTAGCTTGCGATAAAACACTGGTTGAACAGAATCAAAAATATCATCACAAAAAACAATGCCAACTTTTTTAACTTTAACCATTTCAGAAACATATATACCACTTCCACGCCGACTGACAAGTAATCCCTCAGTTCGCAATTCCTGAATAGCCCTGTCAACTGTTGGTTGCGAAAGATTATAATCATTTCGGAGTTGCGTCATCGTTGGTATTGCTTGCCCAGGCTCCATCTGGATTATCTTGCCACGAAGCTGCTCTCGTAACTTAACATATTTCGGGACATGCACTCTTTTTGCTATACTAGAAGTCATTTTGATCCAAGATTATACTGGTTAATTCGCTGGAACTGTCATAAACAAGAGTAAATCTACTACATAACCAGTATAATTGCAAGGTCTAATTTTATTTTTTTTATTTTTACCCAAATAAACACTTGTATCTCTTGATGCCAAGTGTTTTTATAACCCGTGAACGATTACTTAAAAAAGGTATAAAATGTATAATATAGAATTAAAAGCAGCAAAAAGCGGTTATGACCGTGAAACATGTTGGGTTCAGGCTAGATCCGGTCTAATTCCAGGTAATCCAGGGCGTATTGTGATGACTATGCAGAAGTTATCATTATCAGGCAGTGATGTCTTTTTGGCTATTAATGAAATGCGTAGCGATGATTGCGGTAACTCTTGGTGTGGTCCGTATGAACATAACGATACACTTGGAAAACGAACAGGACTAGATGGCATTGATACACTTCCTTGTGACTTCACCCCAAAATGGCACGCACAAACAAAAAAGTTACTTGGCACAGGACATGTTGCCTCCTATCACGATGATAAACTAGTAACGACGCCTTATCCGCGGAAATCAGTATACTCTGTTTATAATGACAGTACAAATAGCTGGAGTAGCTGGAGTACTGTTGATATGCCGGACGATGATATATTCTTCAACTGCGGTGCGGGTTCTGCGCAACGCTTGGATTGTGATGATGGAACAATTTTACTTCCCGTATATACAAAAGCAAAGAATGCGGAGTGCTACAAAGTGACAGTTGTTCAGTGTGCATTTAATGGTGAAATTCTCAGTTATATTACACATGGAGACTTTTTGGGATGTGATAACGGTCGTGGTCTTTATGAGCCGTCAATTGTGTTTTTTGGGGGGCGTTATTTGCTCACGATGCGTAATGATTCACATGGGTATATTTCTGAAAGTTTCGATAAATTACATTGGTCAAAACCAAAACAATGGCAGTTTGATAATGGTGTGGATCTTGGAAATTATAATACACAACAGCACTGGGTTGTTGGAGGTGAAAAATTATATTTGGTTTATACAAGATGTTGTGCATGGAATGACCATATATTCCGTCATAGAGCACCATTATTTATGGCAGAAGTAGATGTAAAAACACTTTCTATTAAGCGTAATACTGAACGCATAGTAGTTCCTGAACGCGGTGCTCGGCTTGGGAATTTTCAGCCTATGCAGGTTAATAATAATGAATCTTGGGTTGTCGTTGCCGAATGGATGCAAAATGACAATAAGGGTTTTGGAGCTGAAGGAGCCAAATATTGCGAGCAGTTTGGTAGTAATAATACTATTTGGATAGCAAAACTTAAGTGGAGCTGAGCTATTGTAGTCAATTCTGTGTGGGGAGCCGCTCGGCTTGGCTCAATAAATAATTCTAATGCAAGGAGGCGTGTTAATAAATATGCCGGTAAATCCCATTGTAAAACCAATATTAATGGTATATGTAATCCAACAACAGTGGTCTCCTGAGTACGTTCTAGAACTTGA
>CAMZLY010000088.1 GCA_947311825.1 uncultured bacterium | reverse complement strand
TTTATGCGGCATATTCCGCTTTTTCGCAATTTTACAGACCCTACGGGTATGCTCCAATTGCTCAAAAGGCATAATCTGCTCGCCTAGAATACAAAAAATTGCCTCGCACAGTAGTTTTGCAAGCACCTCGGAAATTAATAGTATTTCAGGAAAAGGACAGAATTATTGAATAATTATATAATATACCTTTACAATGTTACCATATATGACATTATAGACCTTAATTAAGGCGTAGTTATCTTGATTGTGTATGATGTGATGAGGTTATATGATGAATTACCTAAATGAAATAACCTTTAACTCTCAGCTCCCGGAAAATGCCCATCGATGCCTATTATCTTTGTATCGCCGTTACCTATATGTCGGCGGCATGCCAGAGGCGGTGTCTATATTTAAGGATAACGGATCACTTTCTGAAGTAGCGGATGTTCATAGTGAAATCATCGATACATATATTGATGATTTCGCAAAATATGCTCGCGAACAAAACCTGGCACTTCTACAACGAATTTTCGCCTCAATTCCCCGCATGCTTGGTCAAAAAATAAAATATGTGAATCTTGCCCATGGAGAGCGGGCAGTGCATGTACGCAGTATGATTGAGTTATTGATTAAATCGCAAGTTGTTTTGCCAATTTATCACAGCCATTGTTCGGGAATCCCTCTTGGTGCAGATATAGATCCTTCTGTATTTAAACTTTCTTTTTTAGATATTGGTTTGGCAAATCATATATGTGGTCTTGATTGGCAGACATTATCAGAATATGATTTCGTGCGATTGGTTAATGAGGGTGGTATCGCAGAGCAATTTGTGTCACAGCAATTGGCATGGATCGGAAAAGGTAAACCAAATTTAACGTATTGGCATAGAGAGGGGCGCCGGGGAAATGCTGAAGTGGATTTAACCATTGCATTCGGTTCAACGATATATCCAATTGAAGTTAAGGCAGGGAAAAGCGGTAGCCTTAAATCGTTGCAGCAGTTTGTTCTGCGCAAGCATGCAGTTCGTGCTGTACGTTTTGATCTGAATCCACCATCACGACAAAATATATCGCATCTGGCAAAAACTAAAAATGGGACAGAAAAGATATCCTATGAACTACTTTCTCTTCCTCTTTACGCAGTCGGAGAATTGTATCTACTTCTAGCAGATGAGTAACATGATGAATTTTAAGCCAACTTCCGAAAACATTTATTTTGAATTTAATGGAGGTTTGCTTGTTGAACTAAATATAATAAAACAAGGAATTGTTAAATTACAAAATAAAGAGAGGAAACTTCCTAAATGATAAACGGTCAAAAGAAAAAAATAATGCTTGTCGTTTAAGCATCTTTTAGGAAAATGTAAAAATGCACATTGAAAAAGTTAAACATTATCAGAAACGAGCAGATGTATTCTTGGACTTGCTTAAACGTGATTTTATTAAAAGCAGTATAAACCTTGAAGCAGAGCATTTTGTTACCGATGAACCGGTAAAATTTTCAAATGTTTCTAAGTATAATTTCACTTCTGTTAAGATTGGGGATGTCTGGGGAAAGAACTGGCAGTGCGGCTGGTTTAGGTTGACCGGGCAGGTGCCGGTAAAATGGGCAGGTGAAAAGGTTGTCGCTAGAATAAATATTGGCGGCGAAGGTTTGGTCTTCTCGCCAGATGGAATGCCCTTACAGGGGTTAACTAATGCTTCTGTTTTTTTGGAAGGGTTTAGGCGTGATATACTTCCTCTTTTTGATTCAGCTGTCGGTGGCGAAAAAATTGAATTACTGATTGATGCTGCGGTAAATTATTATGTAGGGCAGAAGTTGGATGGTCATCCTAGACTTGATACAGATCAACCTGGTGGTAGTGCAATCGGGACAGTGTCTGATATGGAATTATGCACAGTCGATGAGGATCTGTGGCAGTTGATGTTGGATGTTGAGGTTGCTGTTTCGTTGCTTAAAACATATAAAGCTGAAAATTATCGTTATCGTCAGATTCTAATGATTATAAATGGTGCGGCAGATATTTTTATGGGTGATCGTAGTAATGCAATTGCTGCCCGTTCGTTCCTAAAAGAAAAGTTTTATAGTGTAGGTGCAAATACCAGTGCATTAAAAGTTACTGCGGTTGGGCATGCACATATTGATACCGGCTGGCTATGGCCGGTTCGGGAGACTATTCGCAAATGTGGTCGTACTTTTGCTAATCAGTTGGCGTTAATTGAGAAATATCCTGATTATGTTTTTGGTGCTTCGCAACCTCAGCATTATCAGTTTACAAAGGAATATTATCCTGAATTATACAAGAAGATAAAAGAAGCTGTTGCTGAAGGTCGTTGGGAGCTGCAAGGAGGGATGTGGGTTGAAGCTGACTGCAATCTTATTAGTGGCGAATCTATGATACGACAGTTTTTGTATGGAAAAAACTTTTTTATGGATGAGTTCGGTTTTGATGTAAAGAATCTATGGATCCCCGATGTGTTCGGGTATTCTGCTGCTATGCCACAAATTATTAAAGGTTGCGGTTGTGATTATTTTATTACGCAGAAGATAAGCTGGAATATTTATAATAAATTTCCGCATAATACATTTATATGGCGTGGGATTGATGGCAGTCAGGTGTTGACCCATTTTCCGCCGGAAAATAATTATAATAGTTATATGACACCAGAGTTGTTATGCGCTGGACAGGATGGTTTTTCTGAAGCTGATGTTGTAGATGAGTTTATTTCAATGTTCGGGATTGGTGATGGGGGCGGTGGGCCACGTGAAGATTATATTGAGCGTGCATTACGTATGCAGGATTTGGAGGGATGTCCTAAGATTAAAATGGGGCGTTCAGATGATTTTCTTGATCGTATTAACCGTTTTAGTGATCAGCTGGATGTTTGGGATGGAGAACTCTATCTTGAAAAACATCAAGGGACATTAACCACTCAGGCAAAAACAAAAAAGGCAAACCGTAAACTTGAGTACCTTTTAAAGCATGTAGAGTTTATCTATTCTTGTTTGCCCATAACGGAATATCCGGCAGAGGAGCTGGGGCACATGTGGAAGTTGTTATTGATAAATCAGTTCCACGATATTATTCCGGGCTCTTCCATCAATAGAGTTTATAAAGAGGCCGCTGAACAGTATGATGATATTTCTAAAACATGCCGTGATTTGTTGAGTAAAGCCGCTGTTGGACTTTTTGAAGAATCCGATAATTCTATGGTGATGTTTAATCCGTTGGGATGCGATTATCGTGGAGTAGTGGAACTGCCCACAGGGTGGAACTCTGCATCGGTAAATGGTGCACATCTAATCTGTCAGCAAGAAGATACTACTACTGTTGCAGAGGTAATTATCCCTGCTTATGAATTTATTACCTTGCAGAAAATAGATTCTGTGGTACAAAAAGCTAAAGTTGGTAATGAGTTGGTATTGGAAAATGAGTTGGTACGTTATGAATTTAATATGGATGGAAAATTGATTTACGGCTTTGATAAAGAGGATAAGCATGAATTGATTGTTCAATCTGAACCTGCCAATGTATTATCATTGTACCATGATGATCCGATTGAATATGACGCATGGGATATTGATATCTCCTACGAAAATCAGCATGTGGAAGATGCTAAAGCTATTAGTGCCGTTAAGAGTGTTGATGGTGATTTACGCCAGATTATTGACTTTGAGTTAAAAATTAGCAATTCGGTTATCAGGCAAAAAGTTGTTCTTGGTCGCGGTAAGCAGCTTGATTTCAAAACAGAGATAGAGTGGGATGAAGCACATCGAATGTTGCGAGTTAACTTTCCGGTAGATGTTCATGCAACAGAGGCAACTTTTGATATTCAGTACGGGTATTTGAAGAGGTTTGCCGGACGGAACACTAGTTGGGATATGGCTAGATATGAGGTTGTGGCACATCGTTATGTTGATGTTTCCGATGCTCAGTATGGGGTTGCGCTTCTCAACGACTGTAAGTATGGGCATAAGGTATTTGAACGTACTATTAGTATGACAATATTACGCTCACCCAAGTATCCTGATTTTGAGGCAGATATTGGAACTCATACTTTTACTTATAGCTTGCTTCCGCACTCTGGTAGTTTATTGGATTCTGATGTAATGGACAATGCTGCTATGTTGAATCAGCCGCCGTTGCGTTTTGATAGAGTTAAAGCCGGGGAGCTTGCTTTGCCGTGTAGGCTTGATAGCGCCGGAATTTCTATTGAAGCAATCAAGAAGGCAGAAAAAGAAGAATGCTTGGTGGTACGCTTAGTGGAAACTAAAGGGTGTCGTTCAAAGGGAGTGCTTAATTTTGCTGATGGATATTCTAGGGCAGTATGCACTAATTTTATTGAGTGGACTAATGAGGAGAGTTTTGAAATAGTTAATGGAAGTTTGTCTATTGAACTAAAGCCATTTGAGATTAAGACTTACAAAGTATATACTAACAAATATTAGGAGAGTTAAATTATGAGCAGACCGGATTTTGAAAAATTAGGTAACAAAAAACGTGGTTTTAAAGTAACTGAACGAGAATTGGTAGGGCATATTCCTACAATTGCATTGACTCCTGTGGTTGATGGAAGAACGGGGGCTTATGAACCTAATCAAGAGCAGACCTGGGCAATGGTTAAACGGGTATATGATTTAATTACAGAGAATGTTACACTTCCTGATGGTACACCAGTACGAGTGGTTGTTGCTCCTGAGATGGTTTATGGTCCACGAACCGGAGCTCTTGCACAGGAGTATTATACAACGCAGGGGGTAAGTGCAAATATCTGGATTAGTCGGTCATGGTCATATAGCGATGAGTTGATGAGTGTTGCTATGGGGATTGGTAGTTCCGAATGGCATCAGGCGGCGTACGGTTTAAATCAGACTGATAGACCCGGGGCGGTATGGTTAAAAGCTTTTACTGCGGCAATGGATGAGAAAAAGAGACCGATATTTTCAATTTATAATCCTGATCTTGAAGATGAAAAGAGTATACCTCCACTTTGTGCAGAGAAACTTTTACGTTTTGCACGTTGTGCTGCGGCTGCGGCTGAAGTGCGCGGTAAAAATTATCTATCAGTAGGCAGTGTCTCGATGGGAATTATTGGTTCTGATGTTAGGCGTAATATTATGCAGAACTATCTTGGCATGGGCACAGTTTCTTATGATATGGTCGGACTTAAGGGTCGTCTGGATAACGGGTTATATGATCATGAAGAGTTTGAAAAAGCGTTTAAGTTCATGAAGAAAAAATTTAAGTATGATTTTTCTTATGGTAGTCACGGTCGTAAGCGTCCTATGCCTTCCGATGAATTGCTAGGAACCAGTATTAAAATGACAATGATTGTGCGGGATTTGATGGTTGGTAATCCACGCCTTGCCGATAAAGCACTTGGCAAGAAATACGGGTTTAAGGCGGATGTAGAATTTGCACAGGGATTTAATGCTATTGCAGCCGGTACGCAGGGGCAACGTCAGTGGACAGATTTGTATCCTAATTTTGATATGGCTGAATCACTTCTTAACAGTTCTTTCGATTGGAATGGTTTTAGAGCACCAAATATTGTTGCAACAGAAAACGATTCTAAAAATGCTATTGGTATGCTTTTTGCTAGTTTACTTTCAGGAATGCCGCAACTTTTTTCTGATATTCGTACAAATTGGACACCGGAAAGTATTAAGAGTGCAACGGGCGTGGATGTAAGTAAAATTGCCGGCAACGGACTGATTGATAAACGTAATTCAGGGTCAGGTGCTTTGGACTACGCATTGGACGTAATTAAATTAGTCAAAGGCGGCAAGAAGATGACAATACAAGAAGTCGCTGCGGCTATTCGGGCAAGCAAGACATTGCAGAAAGAGCTGATGGATAAGGCTATAAAAGGCACCACTTATACAGGTGCTGATTTGGTCTATTTTCCCGGTGATGGACTTTCAAGTAATTATCGCACGCCAGGGAATATTCCGATGACATCTTATCGTTATAATGTAGTGGGAGATAATCTTACCTGTTCGGTTGTTGAAGGCAAGACGGTTCAGTTACCGAAGAGAGTGGCTGATCATATTAGTAAATGTACAAATGAATCCTGGCCGGAAACATATTGGGTGCCACGCAATATGACTTCTTATGAGTATATGAGCAAGATTGGACCTAATCATGATGGTAATTCATTTGGTCTAATAGGTGCTGATATGATTACGCTTAATGCAATGTTGCGAGTTCCTGTTGACATGCACAATATTGATAAGAAAGATATTTTCCGTCCGACAATATGGGATCGCTTCGGCGGAGATGATTTCCGTGCTTGTGCAGAGCTTGGCCCTTTATATGGGTGAGGCTAAGAATGTCTACATACATGCAGAACGCCACCAATTATGGTGCTTGCTGTCTAGTTCGTCTTTTGATGGAAATGGATAATATGCTATTTTATTTTGATCACCCACATAATATCCGTTTTTTATATTTTGCCATCCGCAGGCGAGGTGTCTAGTTCTATCAACCGTTTTTGTGCGTTTATCTGTTTCTTCTAATTCATTTAGGCATTCTTTTATTCTTGCAGGAAGGTGACGTAAGGGGTTTATCCCCAGTCGCTCCTCTTGCAGTATTGGTTCTGGATCGAGTTGGGTGAAGCATATTCTTGGTACGCTGATTGGTGTATCCGGTTTAGTGATGAATTTACAGAAATCGACTGGATTAAGAACACTGGCAATTAGAGGATATAATGGACAGATTTCATCATAAAGATAATGTTTGTCATTAAAATCTGTAGGCATATCTCCTTTTTCTAGCGTGAGTACACGCCCGTCTTTTGTTGTGAGATGAAGAGTTGTTAGTGCACTGATAGGAATATGTTCCAACACACGGTATATGCTAATGTAGATTGTATGTTTTGGTGATCCGTCATCATGTGGAGCACATTGTTCTTTGATGGAAGAAAGATCAAAATAGTCACTTTTGAAGTCCTCTTTAAGAGAGAAATACATTGCGTCACCGCATGATCTTTTCTGGGTGCCGATGGCAAGATATTTTCCGAATTCTTCAGGTGGTAGCATTGATGCAACTAAAGCCTCAGGCATTAATGATAGATAGAGATATACTTTTGACATGTTCCAGTTCCTTTCATATTCGTTGTTCACTGAACGATTTCATTCGCCAATTGCTCAATACGCAGTTGCACATAGAAATCTATTCGTAAATATAGTTCGAATATATCATTATAAATAATCAATGCAAGTATTTTGAATGACAATTTTGTAACTTCTTATAAAAATATAGATTTATGACTTATGCCACCACTGGGCTTGCCCCGGTGGAGCATTGATTGAAAATTAACATAATCTTTCGGCAATGCTTTCCCCTCCCGCCATTCGTGCCGCAGAGCGG
>CAMZLY010000087.1 GCA_947311825.1 uncultured bacterium | reverse complement strand
GTGATATCATCACCTGCACCACTATCATCATTACGGTTAGGTCCACATGAATATGCAATAACTCTTCCAACTGATGATTTACTTTTCATTTCAATAGTGATAGTTACCATATCCCGCAATTCATTAGTACCAGAAAATATATAGTCTAACTTAAAGTCAGAAAGTTTACTAATAAATGTCACCGCCTGTGGGTTATTAGTGAATGCATTATTATAATTATCAGGGTCATATAGAGATACTGTACGAGTAAGTTCACTTCCTGCACGGTTATATGAAATATAGCGTATAGCACGAGAATTTTTTTCTGCTTTTCCGATTGTATTAAATGACATTGAGTTTCCTGTAAATATTGTTTCCCCTTGAACACCTTGTCCCGGCACAGGTGCGGGTACAGCATTTTTCAACTCTGTTACCATCATATTAAGGGCAGATCGACCTTCCATTCCTGATTGAGATTTACTGAGCCCACGATCCCACGCTGCACCACTTTGATTAAATACTGTTGATAATGTCATCACAATAATACTTAAAATCGCCATTGCAACAAGCACTTCAACCAAAGAAAACCCGGATTTATTCTTTTTTTTCATATTTTTTATTCCGTATAGGGGAAAATGACCTTTCGGCGTCACATCAACCTCCTACGCTCATTCCACATCTTATAAAAAGTTCCAATTACAAATTTACGAAACCGCACCGTCATAGTCGGTGCTATACTTTAAATCACCCAGTACAGCAGGAGCCATGAACCTGCGATGTACAGCGGGGACTACGAACCTGCGTACACAATATTACAGAGTAACAACTTCACGTCATTAACAATGACCTAAATTCCATCTCCATAAAAATATTTTGTAGAATACCATTCTGCTTCTGCAATAAATTTAATAGGATCCTTTGTAACATATTCCCCGCTATACACCCATAAATTAACCGTTCTTGTGAAATCCGTCGAGCCCGGTCTTATTTGTAAAATATAATGAATGTAAGTTTTGGGGTCTGCCCCTACAGGAAATTCTATAGAACCACGAACACTCAATTGTTTTTTCAGTATAGTTGTTTCTCCAAAAATAGTTCCTCCAGGTAAAGTTAGTTTCAGATTACTAGCACAAGTATTTATATTTTTCCACTTATCCCAATCCAGCAAATTCGAATTATTATGTGCCTCACCCCGCAATCCTTCAAGTACGGTTTCAGCAAATAAGGCACAATGGGTATCAATAATACCATTTTCACCTTCACGTAAACCTGACGGAAAAATACCAAAAAGTACTAATATACCAATACCAACAACAAGAACCGCCATATTAACTTCGATTAAGCTGAAACCAAGTTTTCTATTTTTCATCTTATAAATCCTAATTAATATATTTTCCCAAACAGTGTAACATTAACGGTTTTGGTTGCACTACCTCTTACTTCCAAGAGATTGATTGTAACAGCCTGCTTGGCTGTTCCGTCAGGTTTAAAAACTACTTGATAGTTGTTATTAGCATATTTAATATTCTCAGATATACTTTTTGCATCATTTAATTCCCATGCCATTCTATCTTCATTCTGCCATTTCATAAGTTCGCCTGGATGCCGAGCAAAATAATCTTTTGTTGCCGAGGCATTATCTCTTATCATATTTCTTATGTTATCGGTAATATAATTATCTTGAATAGCCTGAATTGTTTTATAAATTATACCACCGTTAGTCTTATCTTCGACAAGGCCAACAGTACCTCTCTTGCCGGTCTCCGGGTTGAGAACATCAGCACCTACAAGCTCAATATCCAATAGATTCTCCCACCAGAAGACAGTACTATTATTTACAGGGTTTTGATTTCTTCCGGCCTCCACAAAAACTTGGTAAAATGAATTTGTCTTATCATACCATAGATTCACGTATGTTCTAGCACGATGATTTACAGCGTATTGCCTTGCAAGAGAAAGTGTCGTTATTACGTTTGAAGCACTGCCCCGCATTGCCGCACCTTGTCTCATGCCATAATATGATGCTCCAGCAATACTCATCATAACCACCATAATAGCCATAACGGTTAATAACTCCAATAATGTAAACGCACTATTATTTTTTTTCATATTTCACCACTTTGCATAATTAAAATTATTATTTCCAGACGATAATATTGTCTTTTACTGCTTCCTTCTTGTCTGCGTTTGACGAGGAATAATCGCCCCTCATTTTATCCGGTCCAGATGACCATACAGCAACAACGGCACTATTTGTAGGGATTCCGCCTTTGCCAATTAAATTATATTTATCAGCAGGAAACAACTGACCATCATAGCTATTATCAATTTTGATTACGTACTGCTTGCCCCAAGGGTCAAGAATATTATTATTCGCATCTGTTTTAAAATCACCTAAATCTAAATATGGATGGCTACTACCAGCCAATATATCAACAACTACATTGTTGTCAAATTGCCCTTCTCCCGCCTCGGAATCACGCCCATAATCTATATCATCGTGTTCTTGATCCACGTCCGGAACAGGCCATTTGCGATAATCCGCATGATACCCAATAATGGCCGTTGCAACTCCTATGCACTCAACTTTAGCCTGCTTTAATTTTGCCTGCTTTTTTGCACCATATAGTGCTGGCATCAGCAATCCAATAAGAATCATAATAATAACAATTACAATTAATAATTCAACCAACGTAAAACCGTCTTTATTATTTTTTATCATATTTTCCAAAGTCCCCAATGCTAATTTCTAGTTATTAACCATTAATCATTAACAACTATAACTTTACTTCCAACTATTAATATCGTCCTTTGTATTATCAATCCCGTCCGGACCGTATGACCATACCGCAACAACGTCCTTAACGGGACCAGCAGTTGCCGTAACACTATTATTACCTGCTTCATCAAGTCTAACCTGATATACATTACCCCACGGGTCGGTATATGATTTATCTGTTGATTTATCACTGAAATCAAGAAACGGTATCTCTTTATAATTTTCTATTTTTTCTTTTCCTGATATTATTTTTAATGCCTTAGAATCCATTTCGTTGATTCCAGAAGGAAATTTATTATACTCTGATAAATATTGTTTCCAAGCAAGTTTTACCTGCTTTACGGTAGATTTAGTATTCGTTTTTTTTGCAGATTTACGAACTGCACTAAATGTCCCCATAAACATTCCTGCCAATAAACCAATAATGGCAATAACAACAAGTAACTCTATTAACGTAAATCCATTTTTATTATTTTTTATCATTTGCATTTCCTTACTTCTCTACTTAATCCCTGTATGAACATCATCTTTTGCATAATCACCATCAGATCGTCCATTCGGCCCCGCAGACCATAGTTTATAACTTTGATAAGGCGGTTTACAAGTATAATACAGCCCATGCCCCCATGTATCCAGTATTGTATAAACGTTATTGTAATACTCTGGTGCACCCGAGCCCCCTGTACTAAATTTATGATATTCATAACGACCACTTCTTTGATATAGCTCGCTACCTGGAATAGGATCTAGATCTTTGCGATAACTACGGTCTCTTCGATATGAGAAACTTACATCTACAAGAAAATGAGCCCATCGTTTTTTTGCTATTTTATCACGCTCCGTATCTTCTCTATAGTGGTAAACCTGTTCTCCTATAACACTATCCTTTATTATATTAGTAATACAACGAGACCACAAATGAGAGGCAAGCCCATACCTATACCCTAATCCCCATTTCGCAACATTATAGTTAAAACGATCTTTGGGATCGACCTGATGTGCTTTCGGAATATCTCTAAGATACGGTGGAACATGCCCATAATAAACATTTATATCAGGAACATAATTAGCAATATCATTAATATTTGTATGCAAGCTACTGGTAAGAAATGTTTTCATAACTCCCGGCGGTTGCGAATGACTATTTTCAAATTCATAATCAACATTTTCCTGTGGATCGCCGATACCAGGCGGATATTGACCATATTCAGAATAATATTCCGCCAACGCATTCTCAATTTGCAATAAATCATGCACGCAATGCGACACTCCTGCTTTATTTGATACTAATGACATTATTTTTATCACCATACCGGAAAGTATCAAAATAATAACAATCACGATTAACATCTCTATCAGAGTAAATCCACCCTTTTTATGTTTCATATTTTCCTCTTTATTAGCTGTTCACAAAATCACTTCTGACCTGGCTCATATTTTCCTCTTTATTAG
>CAMZLY010000086.1 GCA_947311825.1 uncultured bacterium | reverse complement strand
CCCCAGCTGCAACCACTGCCTAGTGCTTTAGCAAACATTGGATGATCAACCACTTCGCCCTTTTCCACCATTAACGTCTGCGGCACCGGGCCACAGTGAAATAGAATACATTTATTAGGTTCATCACCATAATTATTATTCCAATCGAGACAGGTTGCCTGTCTGCCGGAGGCTAGGCGCAGTGCATACATTGCAACAGCATTACAGACATCAACTTCACATGCACATGGAATCAATCGGTCATTCAATTCGCTGACCACCACACAGGGAGCAATTCCCAGTTCAGGCTCAAGTTCAAGCCAACAACGTATAGCAAGGGTATCAAGGTCAAACTCTTCAATAATTTCATCTAAAACCAAGCTGAGTTTTACATGGGTATTAAATGCTGAATCAGGCGTGTCCCCCCAATTGGTATAGTTTCTTAGGCGTTCGGCTCTGTCAGAGATCCGTGAATCGTTATTGTCAAAGTTTCGTACTCTACTTATAACCGATGAAAGATCCAGAGTTTCTGTTGATATACCATATTTTTGTAATGTGATTTCATCGAATCGTACAGTTTTAAATGCTGTTGTACGTGCACCAATTGCACCAACGGTGAGGCGTCTCATACCTTTAACAACTCTGCATACAGCCGCAAAATCATGAAGGTTTTCCGTGAATGCTTCAGAGTTGGGGTGTACGGTATGTGGCGTAAAAGTTGTAAATGGTAATCCATATTGATGAAAAACGTCCATAACTGAGAATTTGCCGCAAAAGGCATCACGTCGATTATCAAAGCCCATTTTATCAAGTTCATCAGGATAAGCCTGAATAAGAATTGGTACATTAGCATCCCGTAAGGCGGCAATTGCACCGGTTTCATCACCAAAGTTGGGTAAACAAACAATTACACCGTCATATTTATCTTTATTTTTCGCAAGAAACTCAGCATATTTTATTCCCTCTTTTGTGCCTTCCACGGCACCATAAGGAGTTGCATTTTCGTCCATCATTAAAGTATTAAACCCTTGTTGTTCGACGGCTTGCTTCAGCTCTTTTCTTGCTGATGACACTAGTTTCTCCGGGAAAAAACCACGATTTCCAAAATATAACGCAAATGTTGTTTCACTCATATTAATCACCTCTTACTTGCTTCGTATTATTACTATATAAAATTGCGGGAAATACCTTCTAGCTCCAAGTCATTTTCAATAACATTACATGTTGCTTCATAAACTGCGGTCTGTGCGGTAGTAATACCATCAGGCAATGCTCGTTCGTATGGCTGACGAATAGCAGTTGCCACATTGATTTTTGCAATTCCAGATTTTACTGCCTGCATTATGTCCTCTTTGCATATTCCCGTACCTCCGTGTAATACCAGAGGAACTCTTGTTTGATCTGCAATGCATCGCAACCTTTCAATATTTAAACGGGCAGAGATTTTTTCTTTATCTTTAGTTGCTGTAGATATAGCACCATGAATATTACCAATTGCAACTGATAACCAGTCTACTTCAGTTTCTTTAACAAATAGTTTAGCTTCCGCTGGGTCAGTAAATCCTTTGCCGGATGCAAACAGTTCTTCGTAAGAGGGTAGAGGCCCTTCTTCATGTCCCATTACCGCTCCCAGCTCAGCCTCGACCGGGATATTTAGTGCATGCGACATTTCTACTACTTGCCTGGTGCAACGTATGTTTTCCTCCAGCGGTAATCTGGAGCCATCTATCATGACTGATTCATATCCCAAGTCTATTGCGTCTTGAATTATTTTAAGATAATCCACTTGCAATCCATCTTCATCAATTACCGGAATATGATCAAGATGCAAACGAGTATGTCGTGCCAGTTTATGTTTATTGTACTCTTCGCAAACGGCTTGCAGGCTTTTCGACTCAAATTTTTTCCATTCAAGACGTGCAACCGTAATAAAGCCAAAACTGTTGGTATCTTTTAATGCACTGATTACCGGAGCCATCATCGGAAGGTACGGTATATTAAATGCCGGTACTGCACTTTTTGTGTCTCTTGTTTTTTCTACAATTAATTTGCTATTCATTTCTGTAATGCTCATTATTTCTATAATTCCTTGCAAGCACCTCTATTATAATTAATCCATTGTTAGTACTACACCAATAGCTTGTTCAGGATCGTCAATCAATACATTAACAGCTTTTTCAACTTCTGCAAGCGGGAATTTATGTGTTAAAAGAGATTTGATATCTAAACGTCCGCTTTCAATCCACTGTAATGCCATTTCTAGATTTGTCTTACTTGTCCATCTTACTAAAGATTTTGGATATTCAACTTCTCCTAATTCCCATTGTTCATCTTTATATCCCGGGCCGGTTCTTGCAGAACAACGGAGATCAATATTATCTAATCCCTGTGCACCCCATTTACATAAAGTTTCCATACCGCCAGGAATAACAATTCTTCCCACTTTATGTCCATCCGGATATTTCATCATCACATCGGAGACTTGGCGTAGAACCTCGGTTCCGTTTCCTCCCATAGCCATTATTGCAATATCAAATCCGCTACCTTTAGTGAATTCCAATCCCGCCTCTACTGCATTATTTTCTAGAACATTACAGACAGAAACTCCTTGTTTTGCAACAGTGTCTAAACGCATTGAAGCCAAATCCCACGCCATAACGTCTAATCCTGATGAAATGCCTGCCTGAGCAATAATCTGACCGACAACACCCATTCCAACAACCAGCATTTTCTCTCCAAATTCCGGTTTGGCTCGTCTTAAAGCCTGGATAGATGTTAGTACCAGATTAACACCTGAAGCGTCTTCGTAATCAATACTGTCAGGAAGCTTTTCACAAAGGTTCTGCGGCACAACAACCCAATTACTATGAACAGCCTCACCTCCATAGCAACAAACACGATCACCGGGTTGGAGTTTTGCAACGTCAGATCCTGTTTTAACAACTGTACCCGCAGATTGATACCCAAAGATTTTTGGTTCGTCTTCATTGTCTGTCTTATTCAGACGTTGTTGTTTTACATTGCCTAAATGAGTACCGCTACTGATCATTGAACAAGCACATTTAATTAAGATAGAACCTTTACCGATTTCCGGCATAGCATATTCTCTTAACTCTCCTTCACCTGAACCGGTAATAACTGCAACTAAACGTTTTTTTGGAATATTCATATTTTTTCTTTCTATTATGAGGTACTTCGCTTATAAGCGAGTTAGTTTATATATTTAAGAAATGTCAGAAAACTTTCATTTTCTTGATTGTCAAATATAACCATAGTAAAAATGGCAAAAAATAAAAATAGCAATAAAGGTAATGTTTTTGTCATTATACGAAATAAATAGATATGGAGAGTTGACGTAAAAAGATAACAAAAAACTGTATAATGCTATTTAGTATTCTTTAACAATAGTGTTATTATCTCTTTTTAGTGAGAAAAATATATATTGAAAGATGGTGGATAATATAATGATAAAGTTTAAATCGGATGCAGGGACAGTCGCATTTGGCAATACTCCTTTTACAGAGGGGGTATTAGTTTTTAATTTTCAGCAGTTTACTTCTGTTTCGGATGAGCTGAATTGGGTTTCTGTTGATGGTAAATGCTTTGAGGCGGTTAATAATTTTTGTAGATTTGTGGTTAAGTGTACTGATGACCAGATTTCTGTTGCCGTGTATAATACAGGTGACAAAGATTTATTTCTGAACGATATAAATATCCTGTTTAGACCTGATATGATTGAGAGCCTTAAAGCAGACGACTGGCTGGAATATATTCATTCTATTAATTTTGAGGGGGCATCAGGAGTCAAAAAAGTTGGTCTGAGTAATTCGTACCTGGACAGCAATCCATCAAGCAGTATGGTTTATATGCTTTATAATAGGGAACAACATAAATCATATATGTTTATGGCACGTTTGCCTTACCGTGGCGATTATATTTCCTTTAAAGCACTTCATTCCGAACCACACCTGCAGGGTGATTTTGGTGTCAGTATAATTAGCACGCAACAGAGAGTTGTTAGTCCGGGACAAAAAGCTGAGACTACAGCTGTTGAATGTCTATGCGGAAGTGACCCTGTTAAATTACTTGATAATTTAGGGAGTAGTTATAAGGAAAAGACTACACGAATATTGAAGGAAACTATAACCGGCTGGAATTCGTGGGACTTTTATGCAGGAGCAGTTACCGCTGAAGATATAGATAATAATCAGGCTAAAGCAGTTGAACTATTTCCTAGTAATATTAATTATTTTATTATTGATGAGGGATACGAGCAACGCTGGGGTATATGGCAGGCTAATTGGAAGTTTTCGGAAGGACTGGAAGCTGTAAGTTCCGGCATATCTTCAAAAGGCGGAATACCAGGAATATGGACAGCACCGTTATTGGTGGATATTACTACTGATCTATTTGTGCGTAATCCTGAATGGTTTGCACGGGATGATAAAGGCAATATCGTAACTATAAATCTTTCTTATGGTAACATGGCGATTCTGGACCCGACTCACGTAGAAGTACAAGAGTTTATTGAAAACACATTTACACGGCTGAAACAGGCCGGCTTTAAATATTTTAAGGTTGATTTTACCCAGGAACTTCTGAAAGCCACACGTTTTCACGATCAGGCAGTACCACGTGGCAAACTACTCACAATAGCTTTTAGAATTATACGAAAAGCTATTGGTGAAGACTCTTATCTCCTTGCTTGTGGTGCACCGTTTGAGTCTGTAATTGATATTGTAGATGCTTGTCGCACAACAGGAGATATTCATAACTTCTGGGGACATGTTCTTAAAAATGTTGACCAGATATCAGTTAGATGGTGGATGCATCGGCGATTATGGAATAATGATCCGGATTTTCTCATTGTAAGATCAGAAGATACAAGCATAAACGGGTTGCCTGAAAGATTATCAGCGGCACGTCCATTTGATCGTAAAGCTTATTGGAAGGCAGGGCGTGAGATGGATCTGAATGAGGTTAAAACATATGCCCTTTTAGTATATCTTAGTGCCGGTGATCTTGTTCTAAGTGACGAGCTGGCATCTTTGAATGAAACAGGAGTTGATATTATACGAAGAGTATTAGCACAACCGTTAAATAATGCTGCCGTTCCCTTAGATCTTTTTGAGCATCACGACTCGCTTCCCTCTATATGGCTGGCTAGCGAAGAAGAATATTCATTGCTCGGACTATTCAACTGGGCAGAAGATTCGAAACATATTCAAATAGATTTATCAACATACGGAATTAAAAATATAACTAAAATCACAGGATTCTGGGATGACAAGCAGATAGATTTGACGGATAATTTTATAAGAATCGACTTAAAACCGCATTCATGCGAAGCGTTTATAATTTAGTGTATTTGGAAAATTAACAAATATCAACCTCATGCATTTAAGGGATATATAATGAGTAGAAATATTAGAATAGCGACATTCAGTGTAAAGAAATATAGTGTCGAAAAGGAAATGAGTTATGTGGAGATGGTTAATCGCTATACGCAATTCTGGAAGGTGCATTTTGATAAATTGATACCTTCTAAGCCTGATATTATTGTTATGCCGGAATGCTCCAACCGTCCGGCGGATGGTATTGAGCGAGAAAAGATAATTGACTATTATGAAGCTGTAAGTGATGAGACATTGGCATTGGTTTCTGAAACGGCAAATAGGAACAGTTGTTATATTGTATGTAATCAGGCACGAAAATTTAATGATAAATGGTACAATACTTCAACCGTATTTGATAGAGATGGTATTGAGTGCGGCCATTACCGTAAAAACTTTCTTGTTCCAGAGGAACATGTTGACGGTAAAATGGAATTTGGCAGAACGGCTGAATTGATAGAGACAGATTTTGGAAATATTGCCTGTGTAACATGTTTTGATCTTAATTTTGATTGGTTGCGGGAACATTACCGGAAGCTTAAACCTGATTTGATTATATTTTCGTCAATGTACCATGGTGGTGGACAGCAAATGATTTGGTCTTGGTTATGTAAGTGTCATTTTGTGGGGGCAATGGGACATCGGGAAATACCGGGTGAGATTCGTAATCCATTCGGAGAAGTATTATATTCAACTTCCAACTATTTTGATTATGTTTGCGGAAGTGTAAATCTTGATTGTCAGATTGTTCACCTAGATCGTAATTGGGGTAAACTTGATGCACTAAAAACTAAATATGGTAATAAAGTTACAGTGTATGATCCTGGAGAGTTTGGTTGTGTAATGGTGTCAAGCGAATCTGATCAGATGAGTTCTCGCCAAATGCTAGAAGAGTTCAATATTTATGATTATGAATCATATATGATAGAATCTCAAAATATTAGGAATGGAATCAAGTAAGGGTACATAATGAAAAGTTTTATAAGGATTATGATTATGGCGGTGTTTTCTTTTTTAACAAATTATGTTTTTGCGAATGGTCAGTTACCGATTACTATTCGTACCGATGGGTATAGTGCTACATTGGCGGAGAACGGTTATCTTTCCAGTATTATTGTGGATGGTTCAGAGTTTATCTCTAAAGCAGATAATATTCCAGGCGGGTTCTATCTTTGTGCAGGTAGGATACCGCCAGCTACTTTAGTCTCTATAGATGGAAATTGTTATAATGTTACAAATGATATCGCTTCTTTGACTTATGTTTTTGATGATAATAAGATTACCGTAAGGATAAGTAACATTCAAAAAAAAGGCAGTTTATATGTTTTATTGAATATGACCATAAAAGAAGTGAGATACATGCCCGGTGTTGGGCAAGCTCCCATTCTTGAAGAAACACCTGTAAACGCTAGATGCCGCAAAACACGCTGGTATGCAGGCGATTCGGTTTTGGATATTGCGGGTAGCAGTCGTATATGGGGGCCATGGCATAATCATCAGGTTGTGGATATTGAACTTATACCCGGAGTAACTAATACTATTACGTTTGTGCCCGGCCGTAGAACCACGCTGTCTGAATTACAGCGATGTCCTGATGTTAGTTTTGATTATGATAATACTACCACTCCTCGGCAAATACCGCTGTGCATGATAGGGGATAGTATTACTTGGGCGGAGAAGGGAGACTTTTGGCGAAAATATCTGCTGGAAAATCTGCCCCGACTGGCATTTGTCGGATATCATTCCGCAGTTCTGGGTTATAGCCATGCCGGTGAAGGAGGCAACAATACGGAACAGGTATTAAAACGCGTAAAGAATATTCCCGTATCTCCATATTATTCACTATTAATTGGCACAAATGATAACGCTCATAAAAATAAAGATCAGATAACAGCAAAAGCGAAGAATACAGCCGGTAACATATTAAAGATTGTAAAAAAATTGTTAGATCGACCTGCTACAAAAAAGATTTTCTTATGCAGTATTCTGCCATGTTATACCGGCAACCCTATACGTAACGATACAAATAGAGAAACCAATAAGATATTAAGAAAGATGTTAAAACGCGAAACAATGGATCCTCGTATTATATGGGTTGAAATGGAAAAACCGCTCCTTGCAACAGAAAATTGGCAAGAGCTTATAAAGTTACATCCCACAAAAGAAGGCTATAAAATAATTGCAAAAATTCTGGCTACATCTATTGCAGAAACACTAAATATTAATGATGATAAAAAACTTATTATTCCTGAACAAAAATCTGAGACAGGGGTACGGATTATTAATCTAATAGATGGAAAACAAAAGCAAACATACCAACCGCTTATTGCAGGTTGGTACACTTTGTCTTTTCAGCTGAATAGTAAGGTCGGAGATAATCCTAAGGTAATAATAAAAAATTCAATTCCCGTAGCCGATTTATATCAAGAATACAATTTATCTGACAAAACAGTCGGCAAACGAGTCTCATTTAACTTTTTTACCGGTTATGAGGGATATGGATATACAAGAGCTGTATCAGTTATTGACGAGAATAATTGCGAAGTAAGTAACGTTTTGCTTGAGAAAAAGCGTCCGTCAGGCAAGATGTCGTTTTTTAATACAAAAACATCGTACATTGATAAGATAACAAAACCGGCGTTGGGCGAGCTGATTGAATTCTGATGGGAGATAAACAAAATAATGATACACTTTAGTAACTATTTACGAACAATTGTTGGTCTGGCAATTTTTTTTTTATTTTTAAATATAACAGGAAATTTTACGATGGCTCAATTTGCGAATATACCATTATCTAAAACCGCACCGGTAATTGATTCACAGGAAATATGGAATGTTGAAAATGTCGGCAATCGTCCAACAATTATGCACAACAATATTCCTATCGTTCCGCTCTTTTTTTATAATCGGGGGTATGATGTAGAGACCGTTACGGATGGAATAACGCAGATGCTAACCAAAGAAGGGGTGTCGCTTCATATTATTGACTGCCCGATCAATTGGGGAAATGAAACTTATGGTAATTTGGTGGAACGAATTAAGGCAATAAAATCCATTAATCCGAATGCGTATTTTCTTCTTCGTCTATATCTATGGGCACCTGCAAAATGGGGGAAACTATATCCTGATGAAATCGTGCACACAGAAAATGGTACGGTTTATCAGGGACCATTTGCGTGTAGTAGCTTTTCATCACAAAAATGGATTGATCAGACTTTAGCCCGCATTGACAATACATTTCTATTTATGAAAAAGAACAATATATATGACGATGTGATAGGTGTTATTACTTGTGCCGGCGGCTCCGGCGAATGGAATTTATGGAGTTATAAACCTGCCAACACAAGCGATAAAGAAATTACGAATGTAGCAGATTATTCTCCAGTCATGAAAAAATATCTCTCATCTTGGCTCGAAAAGAAATATACTTCGATTGAAAGTCTTAATGCCGCATACAAAATGCAACTAAAAAGTTTTGACGCAGTTCCTATACCGAGTGAAAGTATCATGCGAGGCAAAGGTAGCCGAGAGTGGTTTTATTCCCCAGATACCCCATCCACCATACAAGCTCAAGATTATTCACAAGCCTACGCCGACTCGGTGGCTGATGCTATGTTGATTTTTTCGGCACGGATACGTAAGATAACAAAAGGCAAACGAATAATTGGGACTTGGTTCGGGCAACATCTGCAAGCAACTTACGGTGGTTCCTGGGGAGCACATAAAAATGGATATCTGGCAGAAAATAGAATTCTTAACAGTTCTGATATTGACCTAGTTATGACCCCGCCTCTGTATATAACCATTTATGGCGGAGGATCAGGTGCCATGCAGAACTTTCAAGATGTATGGCAACGACATGGCAAATTTTGTCTGTACGAAATGGATACACCATCACACCTTCTGATAACACGCTTCAAGCCGGAAGAATGGTTACATCAAGATATGCGCTCAACATATTGGGGTGTTAACGGTAAACCATATAAATTGCGGAGATTACCATATACGCTTGATGAGACTTTGACCCTCTATCGGCGTGCATTCGGGATATGTATGATAGAAGGGTTGGGCATGCAGTTCTGGGATATGGAGGGACGAAGACGCAAATTGCCGCGCGGTGTCTTTTATGATCATCCGGTTATTGTGAATGAATTTTCCAAGATGAAAAAGTTTTTTAAAGAATCATTAAAGCACTCACGGGAATCAGTAGCTGAAATTGCAGTGATCTGGGATAATGAAGCCATTAAATATACCCGTCCAATGTCGAATGATTATCAAACAGATATTCTGATTCGTAGAAAAAATGTTATAACTTCGCAAATTGAAGCCTTAAATCATTGCGGTGCCCCTTATGATACAGCGTATCTTTCAGATATCGGCAATCTTCCGGAATATAAACTCTATATTTTCCTGAATGTATGGCATTTATCCGACAAGCAAATAGAACTAATTCATACGAAACTTGCAAATGAAGGCAGTTCTGCCGTATGGATATATGCATCGGGATATGCGGATAATGATACACTTGATATTAATAGGATTGAGAAAGTAACCGGCATATCTGTACATAAACTTCCGGCTGGAAAAACGAATATGAGAGAAACGCCCGATGCATCTAAACTGGGAATTAAACCGTTTTCAACGGCATCAACATCAATTGCCAATCCACGATTTGCTCTCGCCATTGAAAAACAGAGTGAAATCGTGATATGGGGCGAAGAACCTGAAACAAAATTGCCCCTTGCCGGAATGCGTAAAATGCCGGGCGGATGGACAAGTTACTACACAACTGCTGCACCTTTAACAGCACAAACCTGGGCTGATATTGCACGAACCAGTGGATGTCATATATATACAGAGCCTGGAATATATCTGAGGATAAATAAGTCATATATAATGATTCATGGAGCAAGCACTAATAAAACTGATGTAATATTACCTAATGTGTGTAATGCCATAGATATATTCTCCGGCAAAACAGTATCTGAAAACTCCAATAAATTTACCATTGAACCCAAAGGCAAGAATTTCTTCACATCTATTTTATATCTTGAAAAATAAATATTGCACTGGCAGGACTATTTTATGGCAGGACTATTTTATGACAGAATTATTTTATGACAGAATTATGTTATGACCCAGCCTTCGTACTACGTTAACTACGGCGGGCAAGCAGAATCATGTTATGACAGAATTATTTTATGACAGGACTATTTTATGACAGAATCATTTTATGACAGAATTATTTTATGACAGAATCATATTATGACAAAACGATTTTACGACAAACTGTTTTTTTATTTTTTCATCGTTAACAAATTTATTAATTTTTTATTGATATAATAATTTCCTGTGCCTAATTTTTCCTTTTGTAGTAATCCGTCTTTTGCCAGTTGATTTAAATATTTTGCTGCTGTTATTCTTGAAATACCCAAATCTCGTTCTATAAATTCAATTTTTGTGTAAGGATGTTTGAATAAATTATTTAATAATTCTTGACTATAAAATTTGTAATTATCTCGAAGTATGTTTTTATATTCGAAGATTAAATTTCTTATTTCTCCAATTAATTTGATAGTTTCTTTTGAAATTTGTTCAACAGCGTCCAACATAAACAGCAGCCAGTTTTCCCAATTGTCTGTTTCTCGAATTTCTTGTAATAACTTATAATAATCACTCTTGTGTAAAATTATATATCTGCTTAAATATAGAATAGGTAAATTCAATAGGTCTTTTATTACTAAATATAAAACATTTATTATCCTGCCTGTTCTTCCGTTTCCGTCGTAAAAAGGATGAATGCTTTCAAATTGATAGTGGATTATTGCCATTTTGACCAATGGATCAAAATCTGACACCGTGTCATCATTGATTAATTGTTCCAGATTTGTCATTAAATCCACTATTTGAAAATAATCCTGCGGTGGTGTATAGACAGTTTCTCCTGTTGTCGCATTTTTTAATTCTGTTCCGGGAAGTTTCCTGAAACCAGCTTTATTTTTTTCTAATTCGAACTGAATTTCAATTATGTCATTGTTTGTTAACATCTTATTTTTTGATATTAACGCAAAACCTTTCTTAAGCGCTGAAATATAGTTTTGAACTTCTTTGGCATTCAGGGACTTAAATCCTCCTAAATTTAAGTCTGCCTTATACAGATCATCGTGTGTTGTGATAATATTTTCTATTGCTGAACTGTCTTTTGCTTCTTGTAATCCCAATGTATTTATCAAAATATTTTCATTTGGAATTGTCGCGGAAATACCTTTTAATTCTGCTAATGCACGGTGTGCAGACGCAAGTTTTTTTAAAACTTTTTTTGTTTCAATATCTTTTTCTATTGGTATTTTCTTTAACATTTCATACTCCTTTTGTAAAGTTTCTGCTATTTCCTTTACAAAGGTACTTCATATTGTTAAGAAAATCAAATATTCTTTACGTATCAGGTTGTGGTGATAAGTTTTCTGGCATTTCTTTACATTTTACCACTAACGGTTTGAATATGCGTAGTGCGGGTTTATGAAGCACATAACTTTTATTTTACTGAGGTGCTTGCAAAACTACTTGTGCGAGGCAATTTTTCTGCATTTTAGGCGAGCAGATTCTGCCTTTTGAGCAATTGGAGCATACCCGTAGGGTCTGTGAAATTGCGAAAAAGCGGAATATGCCGCAT
>CAMZLY010000085.1 GCA_947311825.1 uncultured bacterium | reverse complement strand
GTTTAAAAACCAACATCAATCCTAGACAATGTCCCCGTTCGCCATTTGTGCCGCTTTGCGGCACAAATGGCGAGCGGGGGGGAAGCAGTGATATCTGTTTTAGTAGTCAATCATCGCCCCACTGGGGCAAGCCCAGTGGTGGCGTTATATAAATATTATTTTTGAGAAGTTACTACTTTTCAGTTTATCCTTCAGCCTTTATTCTTTTTCTTTATCCTTTATCTTTTAGCTTTTTCTTTATCCTTTAGCCTTTAGCCTTTAGCTTTTATCCTTCAGCCTTCTATTTATATTTTTCCTTTACTGGAAGGTACATTTGTTTCACGAGGGTCAATTGCACACGCAGTACGCATAGCTCTTGCCCAACCTTTAAAAACTGCTTCCCACGCATGATGAGCCTCAATTCCATAAAATTGTTCTATATGCAAATTCATCCGTGACTGAACAACAAAAGCCTGAAAGAATTCGTGTAACAATGATAATTCAAATTCCAAAATTTTCTTTTTCTTGCACGCCATTTTGCTAACAAAATAAGGTCTGCCTCCAAGATCAACAACTACACGAGCAAGACACTCATCCATCGGAATATAACTTGCACCATATCTAGCAACACCTTTTCTTGATCCTAATGCTTTATCAATGGCTGCCCCCAACGCAAGCCCCACATCCTCAACAGTGTGATGATAATCAACTTCTAAATCACCAACAGCTTTCAATTTCAAATCAATCAGTGAATGCCTAGCAAATAATTCAAGCATGTGATTAAGAAACGGCATACCTGTTTCGATTGAATGTGTGCCAGTACCATCAATATTCAGATTAATTGAGATCTGTGTCTCACTGGTATTTCGACGTATGCTGGCTGTCCTATTTTTGTTTATCTGTTTTTTCATTTTCTTTTCCTTAAATATAAATCTCAAGATATCATCATTGAGTTTTTAACAAGTAAATCTACTACTTTTTTACTTTTCCCGCAACATATTTCACATGCGACTCTTTAACACTAAATCCAATCTGTTGTTTTTTGGGAGCTGGCAAACTCATCAATTCGTTTAAAACTTCAAAAACCACCCGAAACTGTTCGTCATATTTACTCTCTAATTCAGCCAGCTTATTGCTCAACTTCTCATTGGTCTCAAGCATTCTTCGGAGTTTTACAAAAGTTCGCATAATAGCAATATTAACTTCAATCGCACGTTGACTGTTTATAATTCCTGACAACATGGCAACCCCCTGTTCAGTAAACACCATCGGAGGATACCTCAAGCCTAACCGATCAGCATTGGAGGTCGCAATTTGCGACCTCCAATGTGCAAATTCCTCTTTTGTAAGAATAAACATGAAATCATCTGGAAAACGAGCAATATTTCTCCGCACTTGCTCTTTAAGGCGTTTTGTTTCAACGCCATATAAAGCAGCTAAATCGCAATCAAGAATCACTTTTCTATCACGTATAATATATATCGACTGTTCAATATAACCAACCGAAACTAACTATGACGCTTTCTGATTTGACACTGAAGCCATTCTTTCAATCCCTTCTAGTTTATGTTATGCTTCATATACACAGCTTCCTTAACACGCTTAATAATTCATCCATTTCCTCGTCAGTACCAATTGTTATGCGCACAAAATCACCGGTATTCTTGCCGGGAAAATATCTAATAAGTATTCGCCGTTTATATAATTCATCATATATTTCTTTTGCACTTATGCGAGATGGTTTTGCCCAGATAAAATTGGTTTGTGATGGAACAACCATAAACCCAAGCTCCTTTAGCTCTCCAACAAATCTAGTACGTGTTGTTTTTATCCGTTCTACATTAGCTAACATGTGATCTTGATCAAGAATAGCCGCTAAAGCCAATTTCTGTGTAATTGCATTTAGATTATAGGAGTCCTTTATTTTATTAAGAGCCTCTATCAACATTGCATCCCCTACAGCATAACCTAAACGCAAGCCTGCCATAGAGTATGATTTTGATAAAGTGCGTGCGACCAGCACATTCTTAGATTTTAAAGCAATATCCATACAGTTATGATCGGAAAAATCTACATAGGCTTCATCCAATACAACAACACCCTTAAAATTACTACAGAATCTCTCAACATTTGACCTAGAATCGAGTACACTTGTTGGTGCATTTGGATTTGTAACAAAAAACAGTGAACAATCGGCGTTGGTAGGCATTGGACTTGATAAATTATCATCCAGTTCAATAGGCATTTTAGCAACTCCTCGAATATCGCATAATACGGGATATAGTGAATATGACGGTTCAAAATACCCTACTGATCCATCGTTCTCCACAAATGCTCGTGTACATAAAGCAAGTAGTTCATCGGCACCATTGCCAACAAAAACATTATCTATGGTGCAGTCATGTAAATCAGCAATAGCAGTACGCAGTTTTATCGAAAGCGGGTCAGGATATTTCCTCAATATAGAGGAGTCTATAGTGCGCATTGCTTCATCAACATGTAATGATGGTGGGTATGGATTTTCATTTGTATTTAATTTTATAACACGAGCATCACCTTGTGGCTGTTCGCCAGGTGTATACCCTTTCATATCAACTACTGATTGTCTAATTAAGCTCATTTCTTTTCAAACCTAATACTTGCTGATCGTGCATGACCATCAAGCCCTTCCATTTCTCCAAAAGCTTCAATAACAGGCACAACTTCCTTTAAGTCTGCCCTCGTAAAAGCGACAAAACTGGTTCGCCGCCTAAAATCTTCAACCGTAAGACCGGAAAACATCCTTGCAGCACCACCGGTTGGTAAAACATGGCTGGGTCCTGCAACAAAATCACCTGCCGATTCAGGAGTCCATTCCCCAATAAACACAGCACCTGCATTTTTGACTTTTTTAAGCCAGCTTTTTGGTTCTCTAACCATAATCTCAAAATGTTCCGGTGCAAAATCGTTACAAAGCTCCATACCTTCATCAAGAGTATTTACGACTACAATCAGAATACCCTTTTTCATTACTTTTTCAACAATTTCACGTTTAGTTAAAGAGGAGGCCTGCTCATCCATCTCTTTTTGTACAGCTAAAGCCAGTTTTTTGGAAGACGTAACAAGTAGTGATTTTTCCCAACCAGTACCATGTTCCGCCTGTGATAACAAATCAGCAGCCACATAGCGGGGATTAGCAGTATCATCGGCTAGAATTGCTATTTCACTTGGTCCGGCCACCATATCAAGTGCAACGTCACCATAAACAGCCCGTTTAGCAGCGGTTACATAAGTACCTCCAGGTCCAACAATCTTATCAACTTTTTTAATTGTACGAGTTCCATAAGCCATTAAGCCAATGGCTTGAATTCCTCCAACTCGATAAACTTCTGTTGCGCCTGCAATTTCCAAAGCATGCAACATTGCGGGATTAAGGCGGCGACCTTCCTCCGTACATGGAGTACAGACAACTATTTCAGGTACTCCTGCAACTTTTGCTAGAGTGACAGTCATCAAGGCAGTAGAAACCAGAGGAGCAGCACCGCCAGGAACATAAATACCGACCCGTTGTAATGGGACAAACTGCTCTCCCATAGTACCGCCACGAGGACAAGACATACTCCAATTCTTTCTCATTCCAGCTTTAGAAAAAGACACTATTCGTTTATGTGCATCACGAATTGCCTTTTTTCTGGCGGCACTAACTTCTTCTCTTGCTTCAGTTAGCAAATAACGCTCGACCGAAAGTTCAGAAATCTTCAAATTTATTTTTTCAAATTTATCAACATACTTAACAACGGCTTTATTACCATTTTCTTTTATTTCAGCCAAAACTTTACGTGCAACATTTTCCGCTTCATCACTAAATGCCGGACGCTTAAGAAAGTTTGTCACAACAGATGATTTTTCTGATTTTGACCATTTTACTATTTTTACGCTCATTAAAAAACTCCTTTTACAAACCAAAATTAACAGTAACACGTCCTTCACAAGGTTTTCCAGGTATATTCAATCTACCCTGATTGACCAGTCGTATTATTTTCGCATCGACCTCTGGGATATTGCTACCTTTTTCAATAAACACTTGATTAGGATATCCTTTTTCGTCTACCTGTACCAGCAATCTTATAATCCAACTTTTATCTTTATCAAACAACCTAGTATCAATTTCCGGTACTTCAAATTTATATTTTCGTAATTCCCCATAATAAACAATATTTATTTTTCTATTATTAGTTGAAACAGCTGCAAATATGGGGGGTTCGTCTATTCTGAATCTATTATTATCTTTTTTGTTTTGGTGGTAATCTGTCTCAATACTCAGTAATTTACTTATTTTATCATCATTACCATCCATAATATTACGTGCAAGATAATGCGGTGAACTATTATACCATACATCTTTCACATCAGGCATACCGATATTATTATCTATTGCATTAAATCCGTATATTGACGGTAAAGCAAAAACAGTTGGACTTCCGATCAACTGATGCTTTGAGGACTTTTGTAAAACAAAGGAAACCATAGGTTCCTGTAACTGCGGGATTACAGATATACTTGATAAATTATTCGGCCACAGCATCCATAATGCAACTCCTGAAAAAGCAATAAATATTGAAGGCCAGTCAAACACTCTTCGTCGTAATAATCGCCACCTTGCAGCACGTCGCAGTCTAAATATTTTCATTACCCACATATCCTTTCGGATCCAAAAACCGACATTATAGTTAAAATTCTCTACAACGGATGAGTCGCCATATTTACATTTGCAACACCGGCCTGTTTTGCCAAATTTATGATATTTATAATTGTACCATGCGATACCGCCTGATCAGCATAAATAACAAGATTAGAATTACCTGTTTGTTCTATTCTTTCTTTAAATGATTCCATCAGATCATTTCGGGGAGTTTCATTTTCGATTTTAAATCTAACATCATCATAAAAGACAAGGTCTTCAGTAACATTATCCTTAATACCTTTCACAGACATAACCACAACTTCAAATCCACCACTCGTAGCATCACCAAATGATGATTCTTGAAGATTAATAACAACCCCTGGCTGTAAAACAATAAGTTTATTTAACATAACCAAGAATAGTAGTAACAATAAAACATCTATCCACGGACTGATAACAAGGAATCCATGCCCTATTCTATTTTTAGGAAAATATTTGGTTCGCAATCCTCTTACTGACCATCGCATATATTCTTCATCATTCTTCATGATAGCACGACTCCTTACAAATTCTTATCAGAATGATTTTTAGCAGTTGTTAGAAAAGCAACAATCTCAGAAGCTGCTCGATCCATATCAAGAACTAGCCGATCCATTTTGATTATTAACAAAGTAAAACCCGCATAACATGGTATGGCAACCATTAATCCAGCAACAGTCGTTATCAATGCACGCATAAATGCCGTCATCATATCGGCAGAATAAATCAATGGTGCATTAGATTGCATCACCAACAAAGAATCAACCATACTTAGAACAGTTCCCAGCAAACCTAACAATGGGGCAAGTTGTGCAACAGTTGCTAATACAACCAGTCTCCGTTCCATTCGTGAAACCTCGCCTTTTGCCGCATTATCAACAATATCCCATAAATTAGACTTAGACTCATCACGATGCAAAATTGCCGTTTTAACAATGTGGGCAACAGGACCAGGAGTGTCATCACAAAGCTCCAGTACTTCATCAACATTTTTTCGACCAAGGTTATTTGTAATTCCTTTCAAAAAATCATCATACTTAATCCTGGCACGATGCAAATGCAACGCCCGTTCGATAAAAACCCCAAACCCCAAAACCCCACCAGCAAAAATTATCCATAGTACCGGTCCACCCATACGAAGCAAATCAAAATTCATAAAAACTCCTTAATTAATAAAACAACCACCACTGTTCTGATCTTATTTTCTTTATACGTTCCTGTGCAAGTTCATCAGAACCAACTTTCGCATCAATTATTCTATTTAAGATTGCAACAACCCGCCGTAAATCATTATTGGCCTCTAAAATATCAGCAGCATTAAACGCTGCCCTTGTGAACCACATCTTACTTGACTCATTATGAGTAATGCCTTTTTTCATATCAGCAAAATAACGTAGAACCACCTTGTTATAATATTGTTCAAAAGCTTCATCAGTTTTACCTAGTTTTTCTAAGCTCCGTCCAATTTTATATTCGGCTTGTAAAACTAGATCTTCTTCAGCATCCGGATTATCAGCTACAATCTTGTATGAATCAATACTTTCGTCATATCGTTTGGGATCATCACTACCCAATGTAAACTGACAATCCCCCTTTCGCCCCCAAGCAGATGCCACTAACCCACTGTCAGGATATTTATTTATTATCTCATCAAACAGAAGTATGGCTGCAGAAGATTTATCAATCATACTAAGAGTTTCTGCTTGCGCAAAGCGTGCAAGCGGAATTTTTTCACTTTGTGGGTAGTCTTTCAATAAGCGATTCAAAAGATCTATTGATGTTAAATACTCTTTACGTTTAAAAGCTGCCAGCGATGCCCAATACAATGCATCATCAGCTAATGGTAGTTTTCCGTATTTATCTGCAAACAAAACCATTCGCTTTTCTGCCTGTTTAAAATCCCCGTGATTATAGTAGTATTTTCCAAGCCAAAAGAGCACTTCCGGTACAAATACAGACTCAGGATACTTCTCAAGAAAATCATTACATATTTCCAATGCCTTTTCATCTTGTCCTAACCAATACCAGCACATTCCTCTTTGAAAATATGACTGTTCAATAAAAGCACTATCAGGAAAATCGGCAAGGATTTTGTTTAATGCATCTAAAGCTGAATTAAAATTAAAAGTACGGTAATATGCCATAGCCTTCCCATAAAGGGCATCAGCAAAAAAAGGACTCTTAGGATATTTCTCCATCAATTCATCAAACACCTCTATTGCCCCCTTCCACTCTTGACGTTCGGCTTTTACAGTTGCATTTTTAAGCAATGCCTCTTCTGCTAATGGCGTTCCGGCAAACTTATTAGCAATTTCCATAAAATACATTTCGGCTTCATCAGGCGTGTTTAATTGTATGCAACATTCGCCAAGCTGGAAAAGAACTTCTGCACGTAACTTTGTTTCCGGAAATTCCTTTAGTAATCGTGCATACATCTCTTTTGACAGTTCGAACTGTTTGTTTGCGTAATAAGCATCACCTGCCTTATATAGACTACGAGCTTTGTCATCACTTGATTTAAATAACTCATACGCCTTTATAAATGAACCTGCTGCTTCAGCATATCGTTCTAATTCTATTAGCCCCCACCCTTTACCATTATAAGCTTTTGCTTTGCCTACAGAATTTGTGAATGTTTCTAGGTAATGCGTGTACTCCTTTATTGACGCCTCAGTTCGTCCCTGATTCAAAAGTTCTGCCGCAAGAAAAAGTTGCATAAAATCAGATTCTTGTGTATCAGCATTCTCTGCTATCATAATTTTCAACAAAGGTAGACCTTTTTCAATTTCACCTTTCTTCATGTATAAATATCCCAAACGAAGATTACCTTTATATTTGTTTTCATCATTTAGTGCACTTTTTATCACATTCTTCAGAGACACAATAGCATCATCAGGTCGCCCAAGCTCTTCTTGCACTATTGCGAGGTCATACCATGCCCGAACCAATAATACAGAGTTAATCGTAGGTTTCTTTACCATACCGGTTAATACTCTCTCAGCTTTATCCCACTTTTTTTGTAGCATATACGATTGTGCAAGTAGATAACATCCTTTATTAACCACAGCATCATCCGTTGCCGAATCTTTCGCTAAACGCTCTAATGGAACCAAGGCCTCTGCCGGCCGGTTATGCTCCAACAACACCTGTCCCCATTCCAACAAATTCAAATTGCTCTCAGGTTCATTGTTATATTTCTCAGAATATTCAGAAAAATATTTTATAGCATCACCTATATTACCCGACTTGTAGCTACACCAAGCCTTTGCACGTAATATTTTGCCTGCATATCGGCTTTTTGAATATTTTTTTTCAAATTTATCAGTTAGCTTCAATGCTTTGTCATATTCACCTAATTCACATCGTCCTACAGCAGTCCAATATAGAAGTTCATCACTACGCCCATATTTTTTCCAAGATTTATCAAGTTCTCCAGCAAGTTTAATAATCTCCTGGTCCTTATCTTGCAAATATAAGGACTCCATTAACAAATTGCCAACTTCAAAATAACGTTCATTAGTCACTGATATTTTATCTGCCGCCAGATATGCTTTAAAGTCCTTCTCTGCCAACTCAAACAGCTCATCTTCCAATGCCGCCCGCCCATCAATATAATACTCATCAAGCGTAGGGGGGGCTTCCTGAACAGCAACCTTCTCTTTTGCCTCCGCATTTATGCAGCTACAAAATATAATTAAAATTAAATTTTTTCTAAAAAAACTCATAAATATATTCACGCTTAATTATTAAACAGACTTAAATCCTTGTTGGCGAAAATGTTTATCAAAAGTAAAAGCATATTGTAGCTCCCTTTGTCGCATTACATTAAAACTTATACAGTCCACTAAGCTTAATTTTTTGCGACCAGCTAATAAAACGCTATTAACACCAACATCATGTAAATCCTTATCAATCCATACAACTTCCAATAATGGATAAATTGCACTATTAAATGCTTTAACCGCATTTATCCCCATACGGTGCTGAATAATGGCCACTGTTTCAAGTAAAATACCACTAGTTGTAATCAAGTCTGCCTTTTGTTCAAGCAATCCAGTCCAAGCCACCCTGGCCTTCGCATGATAATTATCATCTTTATCAAGAATCGCAATAAATGCAGATGTATCAACGAAGCATATCATAAGCCAGTTGCCTCAATAAAATAATCATCATGATTCACTGCCATATTTTCTTCTCCAGACGAAAACTGTCCAATAATAGCTGCTGCACGCTCATATTTATCATCAGAAATTGTTGATGATGACGAATCGATAAAGGCAGCAACAGCACGCCTAATTAATTCCGAAATTGAAATATGCTCTTTTGCAGCAATCTGCTTGGCTTGCATGGCCAAAACTTCTGTTAATTGAATTTGTGTTCGTATCATTACTATTCTCCATTATGCTTACAAAAAACTACATCATGATAACATCACACTCATATAGCTCAACAAAAAACTAACCGTTCCCTCACTTATTTCCCAACACTTTTTTCAAGTGTTTTCCTGTGTACGACTCCGCACACAAAGCAACTTTTTCAGGCGTGCCATGTGCAACAACTTTTCCTCCACCGTCCCCGCCATCAGGTCCCATATCAATTATATAGTCAGACATTGTTATAACATCCATATTATGCTCTATTACAACAATAGTATTACCAGCTTCACGCAACTTATGCAAGACCTGTAATAATTTCTGTACATCAGCAAAATGCAGACCCGTAGTGGGCTCATCAAGCAGATAAAGTGTCTGACCGGTTGCTTTCTTACTTAATTCAGATGAAAGCTTTATTCTCTGTGCCTCGCCGCCGGACAATGTCGTTGCCGCCTGTCCCAATTGTAAGTAACCAAGCCCAACATCAACTAAGGTACTTAATTTACGTGCAATAACAGGAATATTCGCAAAAAAGTCAAGAGCCTCATTAATAGTCATCTCCAGAACTTCTGCTATATTCTTGCCGCCATATAAAACTTCTAAAGTTTCTCTATTATACCGCTTCCCACGGCAATGTTCGCACTCGACATAAACATCAGGAAGGAAGTGCATCTCAAGCTTCAAAATCCCATCACCCTTACAAGTTTCACAACGCCCGCCCTTAACATTAAAGCTGAATCTCCCAGGCCCATACCCGCGGATTTTTGAAGATTGTGTTTCGGCAAAAAGTGAGCGAACAGCAGAAAATGCACCGGTATATGTGGCTGGATTACTACGCGGTGTTCGTCCAATCGGTGTCTGATCAATCACAATCACCTTATCAAGTTTATCTGCACCGGTAATACGCTTATGCCTACCAGGCCTATCGCTACTTCCATAAAACTTACGAAACATTGCACGCCTAAGAATATCATCAACTAACGTACTTTTACCACTCCCAGAAACACCCGTAACACAGACAAATAACCCCAAAGGAATTTCCACATTAATATTTGCCAGATTGTTTTCGGTAGCACCCCATATCTTAAGTTTATCTTTTGTAGGCCTATGCCGTTTCTTTGGAATAGCAACCTTACTACTCTGGTTCATATATCGTGCAGTTAAAGACATTTCATGTTTCAAAAGTTCCTTTACAGTACCTTGTGATATAATCTCACCACCATGTCGTCCTGCACCAGGGCCCAAATCTATCACATAATCGGCTTCCCTTATCATCTGTTCATCATGTTCAACAATAACAACCGTATTTCCCACATCACGAAGCTCTTTTAGCATCTTTATCAACCGTAAATTATCACGCACATGCAAACCAATTGTCGGCTCATCCAGTACATAAAGAACACCGACCAGACCGGACCCAATCTGCGTAGCAAGCCTAATACGCTGCAACTCGCCGCCGGACAATGTTCCACTTTCACGGTCCAAAGTTAGATATCCCAACCCCACTTCAACTAAGAAATTTATCCGGCGCCGAATTTCATTCATAACCTCTTCCGCAATAAATTGTTCATGTTCAGTTAATTTCAATGTTTTAAAGAACCTCAAAGCCTTTTTCAGCGGCATAGCAGTAACATCAACAATTGATTTACTGTTAACAGTGCAGGCGATAACCTCTTTACGCAATCTTGCCCCCTTGCAATCAGGACAGATCTGTCTTCCCATATATTTGCGCAACTGCTGCCTAGTATAATCACTTTCACTGGCCTCATGTCGGCGTGCCAGATTCGGTAATACGCCCTCAAAAGGCTTGCTATACTTATGCAGTTTACCTCCACGCCAATAACTTACGTCAACATCTTCATCCCCTGAGCCATTTAGAATTATATTCTGAATTCGCTCATCTAAATCCTCAAAAGGCGTCTCTAAATCAAATTTGTAATGTTTAGCCAGGGCTCTTAACAATTTCTTGTAATAAATTATTAAACGCCTACCGCCACGTCGCCAGCCTTTAATAGCACCATCCTCAATAGACAAAGTCTTATCCGGCACCACCAAATCTGCATCCATTATCAGCTGTGTTCCCAAACCTGAACAGGTAGAACACGCACCATAGGGACTATTAAAAGAAAAACTCCGCGGTACCAAAGCCTCAAAACTAATACCGCACTTAACACAGGCATTCTTTTCCGAGAAAAGAATTATCTCATCTTTACCCCCCTCTTCCTTGCAGATAACGTTTAAAACCCCCTCACCATGATTTAAAGCAAGTTCAACCGAATCAGTTAGACGTGAGCGAATACGATTGGTAACAATAAGACGATCAACCACAACCTCTATTGTATGCACCTTATTACGATCAAGTTCAGGTAAATCCTCTACATCATAAATCACCTCATCAACCCGCACCCGAACAAAGCCCTGTTTGCGTACTTTGGATAAGACCTCCTCATGTGTACCTTTTCTCCCACGCACCAATGGTGCCATAATAGATAACCTTGTCCTATTCGGCAATTGCAACAATTTTTCCACAATTCCCTCTGCCGACTGACACGCAACAGGTTGCTTGCATTCTGGGCAATGAGCCTTACCAACATTTGCAAACAAAAGACGTAGATAATCATGGATTTCAGTAGAAGTCCCAACCGTAGAACGCGGATTAGAGCCAGCCGTGCGTTGTTCAATAGAAATTGCAGGCGACAATCCCTCAATATGATCAACATCAGGCTTACTCATCTGGTGCAGAAATTGTCGTGCATAAGCAGAAAGACTCTCAACATAACGCCGCTGACCTTCCGCATATAACGTATCAAATGCCAGCGAAGATTTACCCGAACCGCTTAAACCGGTAATAACCGTCAGCTTATTACGAGGAATACGCACAGTAATATTTTTCAGATTATGCTCACGTGCACCAGAAATGAGAATACAGTCATCTTTAGCTTTTATTGTCATAACTACCCTACAATATAGATTTTGTAACCAGTAAAACAGACATAACAAGTCTGCTTAGTTCTTCAGTCAATCCGATAATATAACAATACTAACAAAAATCGAAAAGCCTCAAAAAGGAGATAATGAAAATATATGTAACCGGCACAGAGCACCGTTTTACGAAAAAAATCAATAAAAGCAACTAAATACCGACAACCTTAAGTACCGCATATAACAATAAACTTAACCCCATAACAGATAATACACACGGCATAATATGCAAATATATTCCTTTAAGCGAAGAATCAAAATAATCTCTAGTCACTAACAAACAAAGATGAACCGGCGAAAGCATCATCCCCATATACCCAAACCCATAAGCCAAGACTAATGTTGACAGCGGAGTTAGACCAGATCCTTCCGCCCCCATCAACCCAACCACCAACGGAAAAGCAATACCGGTAAAGCCCAGCGCGATACCGGTAACTAATCCGGCCAGAAACGGCAACATTGCGACGGCAATTGCCGGAGAAACGCCACTCTCAACAATTTCCCTGCTAGCCTGAAGTAACAGCCCTGATTCCGTTAAAAGAGACTTAAAGACAAGAACCCCTGTTAATGTCACAAAAACGTATATTGATTTCGGTTTCAACAGCGTTGAAAACATACCATGTTCACGTTTACCATTTTTCTTGTTTCTACTTTGCTCATCAATATAAACCGGTATCATAGCAATCAGCAAACCAGTCAGCAATGCCAGCAGTTTTCGCATTAAAGCAGAGGAACTAGGCAGGACATAAAGATATAACTGCGGTAGCAAAAGAATTGCTACAATAACAACAAATAGTGGCATAAAAAGAAACATAGCACGTTTATTACTGCCAGCATCACTTGTAGATAAAGTAGAAAAGGTTTTTATGTGTGGCTTAATTAAAAACAAAAAGCCAGATCCTATTGCCATAAGAGTAAACGGAATCTGGACAGACATAAAACGCCAGGCATCCATCTCAAAAATAGCCATGGCAATAATAACACCAGGATATAAAGGCCACCAATATTCCCATACGTGTCTGAACCAATAATTGACGGCAGCTTTCCAGTCTTTATCAACGCCGCTTTTCCCACTAACCTGTTCGACTAACGGTGCAGAAAAGAGTGCTCCCGCCGGCATAGGCACGAGACCAATCACAGCAGGCAAAGTCATCATCGATGCAGCTCGCCCATGCCTCCCACCCCACCGCTGTGCAGCACCAACAATTTCATTGGAATTTTCCGCTACTGTCATAAAGCGTGCAATTTCAACAATTAACATTGTTACAGCCAGTAAGAGCCACATTTCAACAGAACAAAAGGAGTGACCTAGACTTGCAAAACATTCTGACACAGCCTTGCCAGCCCATAGGTTAAGAACTATACCGCCAGTAACAAGAGCAATACCCAATGGAACTCTAATTCGCACAGAGCCAAGCATAAAGGCAAATACAATTAAAATTTTATATACAGCATCCATATACTAAAGACTGTTTTTACATATCTTGCAGTTGTTGAGAATTGCGCATTGCACAAAAATCTTTCCCGCACATTGAGCAATAATCATCATCTTCAGCATCAGGATCTTTACCTTCCATATAACGACGCTTAGCCTCATCGCCATCAATAGCAAGTTCAAACTGGCGTTTCCACTTAAACTGCCCTCTTGCATCAGCCATTTCATCATCCCAATCTCTTGCACCTGGTAAACCGCGTGCAACATCACCGGCATGTGCCGCAATACGATGTGCAGCAACACCTTTACGTACATCATCACCATTTGGTAGTGTCAAATGCTCAGAAGGTGTCACGTAACATAAAAGTGATGCACCATAATATGCTGCCGCCGTAGCTCCAATCGAGGAAGTGATATGATCATAACCGGGTGCAACATCAGTAACAATTGGACCAAGCACATAGAATGGTGCTTTATCGCAAACCTCTTGCTCACGTTCCATATTCATTTGAATCTGATCAAACGGAACATGACCGGGACCCTCAACCATAACCTGAACGCCATCAGCACGGCAACGCTTAACAAGTTCGCCAAGTGAATCCAACTCCGCAAACTGAGCCTCATCACTCGCATCTGCCAAACACCCGGGGCGGAGTCCATCCCCCAAAGAAACTGTCACATCATACTGACGGCAAATTGCCATAATGTCATCCCAACGTGTAAACAAAGGATTTTCACGACTTTTTTCCTTCATCCATTTAGCCATAATAGCACCACCACGACTAACAATACCGAGGCGACGTTTCATTGCCATTTCAACATGAGAATTCATTAATCCGGCATGCAAGGTCATAAAATCAACCCCTTGCTCCGCTTGATCCTTAATTACAGAAAGTAATATTTCTTCATCCAACTTACTCGCATCCCCATCAAGGCGATCAAGTGCCTCATATATAGGAACAGTTCCTAAAGGTGCCGTAGATGCCGCAATCATAGCCTGCCGCATTTCCATCAAATCTTTACCAACGCTAAGATCCATCACAAACTCAGCACCGGCATCAATGGCAAACTGCAATTTTTCCAGTTCTTCTTTGATAGATGAGTGCGAACCTGAACGCCCCAAATTAGCATTAATCTTTGTTTTAAAGATGCGACCAACGCCTTGCGGGACTAATGATTTATGACCTTTATTGGCAGGAATAACGGCATAACCAAGAGCAATCTGCTCGCGGACAGTTTCAACTGCAACATTCTCAGCGGTCGAAACAGCCTGCATTATAGGTGACACCTCACCACTGCGTGCTAATTCTAGTTGTGTCATTATATTAATCTCGCTCCAAAAGTTTTAATGATGCCTCAATTACCGATGGACTTAGCTCATCCACGATCATATTAGCACCACCAAAATCCTGAAAAGAACTAACATCAGTAGGAAGCACAACAACTCTCATGCCGGAGGATAATGCCGCTTTACATGAATTGTTATCACTTGTAATTGCAACGCACTCACCTGGTGCCACCGAAAGCTCAACAGCAAGACGACGCCAATGTTCACCAATAAAACTATTTATAGTACGTGGTGCGTATGGGGAAAGCGTAACGTTGGAATTTGCCAATCCAATTTTTTCTAATAATAATTGTGCTGATTCTTCGTCAAGACTACTAAAAACACCAACTACAAATCCTTTTTCCTGAGCAGCTTTTACTAAATCAAGCAAACCATCAGTAACTTTGCTCTCATTAATTAACGACTCGGCAAATGCCCCTTTAACATTCTCTATAAACTCCTCTTCAACAACTTTTTTCAGCTTAAAATCCTCGATAAGCTCAGGAACAAGTGCACTTAAATTTCTAGCGATACATTTTTTTGCAAAATAAAACTTAGTTAATTTAGATGCTTTTTTACCAAGTATTTTCGTTAAAACATCAAAAAGCACATCATGCCCATTACAAGCAAGCGTATCTAAATCAAAAATCAACCCCTCTTTTGGAGATTTTTCTTCAACAACATCTTCTGTAATTACTTCATCCGCAACCACTTCATCATTTTCAACAACATCAGTATTTTCTTGCATTCTCAATAGACCTCTCTACTTATGAGACACTTGCAAAACTACCGTGCAAGTACCTTTTATTACTATATAATTTAAATTATCAGGTTTCTACCTGCTATATTCATCAAATAAATTTAGCACTATAAAACATGAGCACCTCAACAGTCAAGCATCAATGCTCCCGTTGTTTCAGTTTAGTTGAACTAAGTTTAGAAGATAGTCCGTTGTAGCCGGATGCTATACATTTCGCCCACAGTACAGCAGGCGCTACGAGCCTGCGGGTAGGACCACATTCACCGAGTAACAACTCTTCTAAAAGCCATGGAAATTGTATTTATGATATCCCCAGCCTTCATTCCTGCCTGTGAACTTGCCCAAGCAGCCTCATCACCGGCACAACCATGAAGATAAACAGCAAGCTTTGCGGCATCATAAAGATTTATCCCCTGCCCTAATAAACCAGTTAATAGCCCTGCCAAAACATCACCAGCACCGCCCGTTGCCATGCCCGGATTTCCAGTGAGGTTAATACTACACCGTATTCCAACATCAGAAATTAAAGTTCCTGCCCCCTTTAAAACAGTAACGGATTTTGTACGCTTTGCTAATTTTGTAACATAACCAACTCTGTCCGACTGAATATCATCTGATGTGCAATTCATCAAGCGTGCAGCTTCTCCCGGATGAGGTGTTATAACAATAGGTCTTTTCGATACAGCAAGCTCGCCAACTTTACCGGCAAACACATTGAGTGCATCAGCATCCAAAACCAGCGGCTCACCCTCAGTCGCTATCAACTTCAAAACAAGCTCTTTCGTATCGGGACTGATAGTCAGCCCAGGGCCAACCAAAACAGCATCAAACTTAGGCAACTCTAAAATTTTCTGAGAAAAATTACCATCAGACACCCCATGAACCATTGCTTCAGGAACTATCCCCGCAACAATCGAAGCAACCTCTACAGAAGTAATAACACTAACCAACCCACACCCTGACCGCAATGCTGCACCGGCAGCCAATGCAATAGCACCGGCATATCCGGCTGCTCCGCCAATAAGCAAAACATGTCCAAAAGTTCCTTTATGTGCATTCCGCGGTCGAATCGGACATACTCCATATAAATCGGATGCAACAATTAAATCCATAGATGATTTAATATTATCAGCTAAAGAATCCGGTATTCCTATGTCAACCACGTCAACTGATCCAACATAATCACATGCAACAGGTAAGGCTAACCCTACTTTTGGATATGCCATAGTGACAGTCAAATCAGCACATACAACATCGCCCCCAGCTTCGCCGGTATCAGCATCAAGACCTGACGGCACATCAATAGCCACAACAGGACTATTGCTTCCCAACGAATTTATGCAACGAATAGCTGCAGAAGCAACTCCACGAGCAGGCCCTTTAAGACCGACACCAAGGACACCATCAACCACAATACCGCAATCAAGTCCTGCGCCTGCTAGCATTTCAAAATCGTCTGCCGTCGCAAACTCCTCAACCGCAACTCCCAGAGCCATAAGTCGGATCAAATGCAACCTAGCATCACCTTGAACAGCACTACGTTCACCGGTAATCCACACACGAACATCATTACCCCATTCTTTAAGATAACGAGCCACTACAAATGCATCACCACCATTGTTTCCCCGCCCCGCAAAAACACAAACCGGTAAACGAGAATATCCAGATAAATCCGCCAAATATTCAACTGCCCGTGCAACTCCTAAGCCAGCACGTTCCATCAGCCACTCTCCCGGAACTCCACATTCTGTAATAGTCATGCGGTCAAGTTCTTTCATCTCTGCACTACTGATAAGTTTCATTTTTCTCCCTACTGAATTATGGCCTGAGCAATTGCATGATCGTCTGTATGAGATAAACTAACCATAATAGTTGATATATTTTTTGATTCGGCAAATTTGTGTCCTTTTTCACTAAGCACCACTAACGGAGCACCCGATTTCTCATTATTTTCAACGCCAATATCCAACCAAGACAACGATGTTCCAATGCCGGTACCAAAAGCCTTACTAACAGCTTCTTTTATTGCCCAACGTCCAGCATAGGACAAGCTAGGATTTCTTTTTAAATCACAGTATGACTGTTCAGCAACGGTATATATACGATTTTTAAACTGACTCCCCCAACGCTCAATCATATCAGCGATACGCTTAGTCTCAACCATATCAAGACCTATCCCCACAATCATTCCGTTAGCCATTATACGTTTCCATTTTCTTTATCATATCCCTTACCGACTGTTCTAGTCCCACAAACACAGCTTGTGCGATAATACTATGTCCAATATTTAGTGTTTTCATCCAAGGCATTTTTAAAACTGCTTCAATATTATCTAGGTTTATTCCATGCCCGGCATTAACAACCATGCCAAGATCATGTGCTATTTCAGCTCCCTTAATCAATCTATCTAGTTCATCTTTTGCCACATTCTCAGATGCATCACAAAAGGTTCCAGTATGAAGTTCAACCACTTTTGCACCAACTGCAGCAGAAGCAGAAAGTTGTTTTTCATCTGGATCAACAAAGAGGCTAACCTCTACACCAGCATTAGTAAGTTTTTCAACAACCGCACCAACCTCACTCATTTGTCCCGCAACATCCAGTCCGCCCTCAGTTGTAAGTTCTTCCCGTTTTTCAGGAACAATACATGCCTCTTCAGGAACTATATCAAGAGCAATATTGACAATTTCCGGATTAATAGCCATTTCAAGATTCAAACGAATATTAAGCATACTCTTTAGATCATACACATCCTTATCCTGAATATGACGTCTATCTTCCCGCAAATGCACAGTAATTCCATCTGCACCAGCCGCCTCGCAACATGCTGCTGCATCAACTATTTTCGGATAAATCGTCCCACGTGCCTGACGTAACGTTGCCACATGATCAATATTAACACCTAACTCAAGTTTCTTATTCATTTTATATTCCTATTCATTTTATATCTATCAAAATATCTTCAGGATCAATTGCCGCATCATCATAAACAAAATCATCTTTACAAAACAATATTTTATCAGTTGCCATCTTCATATATTTACCACTTGCAGAGGCTAATACCACTCCGTTTATATCCACAACTCTCGCTTCAGTTAAAACCATGCGTGATTTTGCGGAGGAAACCGAACCTTCTACCCGTAACGGCTGCCCCACTTCTATTGGTTGCTTTAATCGTGAATTTATTTCAGCTGCAACACATGCACTTTTAACCTCTAACATAGCCGCCCAAGTCATAACCTCATCCATCAAGGTTATGGTTAGCCCTCCATGCATAATATGCTTCCAGCCACGATCGCAGTCACGCGGTATATAATCAATAACAACACAGCCATTTTCCATACGGGACTTAAGCCCAAGTCCATGTTTATTATCTTCGCCACAGACAAAGCACGATTTTGTCCACGGCAATACTCTCGACTCTACAGCCATCTTACTATCTCCATGAAATTATTTACATATTAGAGGTGCTTGCAAAACTATCTGCGAACACTTTTTGATTTTATGCGGCATATTCCGCTTTTTCGCAATTTTACAGACCCTACGGGTATGCT
>CAMZLY010000084.1 GCA_947311825.1 uncultured bacterium | reverse complement strand
CTAGGCTGGAAAATAACATTATCGTTGGGTGTGACTATTATGAGGCAACCATAGCTTTATTTTGCTCATCCTTCGGTGTCATGTTTATTTGAGGCAACACGTTCATGGCAAGAATTTTTCGTTTTATATTAGGTATTTTACTACTTCCAGTTTGTGTAGTAATTACCATTAGTATAGGTGATATTATTAAAGCACTTTCTCCTTCACCTAACCTCACTGATATGCCAATGGTAATTGCTTTGTTTGCAGGATTTATAATCTGGATTATTTTATACTATATTTTACCACGGCCAGTAAGAACGTATATCATTGCTCACGAATTAACTCATGCATTATGGGCTACTGTAATGGGTGCGGATGTGTTTAATATGAAGATAAATGAAGATCATGGCAGTGTAACTATTTCAGAGAATAATCTTCTTATAACATTAGCCCCTTATTTTTTTCCTCTTTATACAGTTTTAGTAATAATATTCTACTATATATGTTCAATTTTCTTTGACGTACAACAATATAACATGCTCTGGCTTGGATTAGTTGGCTTAACATGGGGATTCCATTTTACTTTTACTATTGCCACACTTATGCAACGACAAACTGATATTCAGATGTATGGACATCTATTTTCTTATACATTTATATATATTCTTAATGTTTTCGGCATTGGGTTATGGATTGTGCTTATTTCATCTATTACTCTAGAGCAAATGTTTAGTGCTATTACTACAAATTTTATGGAAGTATTTATCTATCTCCGAGAGACCATATCCGTATTGTGGGCAATACTTCCTATGAAAAGATGAAAAAAACTTACAATATTTTTCTACTTTATACGTATATTATATAAGCCTAGATTCGGCAGTTAACTTATGAAAATTAATGATAACGAACTAATAGAACGGTATAAGCAAGGTGATGCTGATGCATTAGGTATGCTTGCTGAAAAATATAGACGCCCACTATTTGCATATTTAATTAATATGACAAATGGTGATGCTGATGAGTTGTTTCAGGAAACATGGTTTAGGGTCATTAAAAAGATAGATAGCTATAAAAATCAAAATTTTTATGGGTGGCTAATAAGAATTGCACACAATTTAACAATAGACAGAATAAGGAAGAAAAAACCAGACTACAGTCTTGATGCAGAAATAGGTGATGGTGAAACCACCTGGATAGAAACAATACCGGCACCAACTGTTGATAAGGATCATCTGGATAATAAAGAAATAGCAAAAAACATTAATATTGCCATAAAGACGTTGCCATTGAAACAGAGAGAAGTTTTTATATTAAGAACTTACGAAGGATTGTCTTTTAAAGAAATAGCAAAAATTCAGAAAACATCAATTAATACCGCATTAGCAAGAATGCAATATTCATTGGAAAAATTACGTAAAATACTTAAAGAGGACTATAATGAACTGCAATAACGCACAACTTAATATTCTATTAAGAAACTCTGGTGAATTAGCCGACAATCTACAGAAAGATTTAGATTTTCATTTAAAAAGCTGTAAATTATGCACTAAATATAACAAATCCATGCAAAGTATAATGGATTTAGCAATAGAGAATATGCCAGATAGAGGACCTTCTACCCGAATATTGAATAATATAAATGAGAAAGCACAAATAACGCATCGTCGTCCATTAATCTTCCGTCGCCATATTTTACAATGGACGGCGGCCGCTGCTTTGGTCTTAATAGTACTAGGTAACTGGTCTTTTTCTCCAAAAACAGAAGATTCTAACACTGAAATAAGCGATATGTACGCAATTTTGGCTCTAGTCACTGATACGGCATACGACAGCAAGGCTATTAATGATGATAATTCTGATAATAGTGTTATACCTGATATGGAGGATTTATTTTTACAAATAGAAGATTCAAGTGACAATTATGATCTTACTGAAGAGGAACTCTGGGTGCCTCAGCCCAAATCTCCTCAATCGTATAATAAGCACGAGACTCAGCAGAAAATATATGGATAATAATATCAAAATAATCAAGGATCATCCAACCGCCAACTGAAACTCCTGCTTTGCGATGACAATGTAACCCTGAATTTTTTAGTTCTCGTTCTACTCCGGCAAATAATGCCTTAATATGAGGATCGCTATTTCCGGTTACTATTAAAATATAATCTGAAATTGGTGACATTTCTCGCACATCTAAAAGAACAATATCTTCACCTTTTCTATCATCCAGCACATTATATACTATTTTTGCTATTTCTAATCCATTCATTGCTAATTCCATTATTAAATTTACAGTAGATACCTATCTCCGAGAGGTATTTTATTTTTATGATGCTTCTCGGAGATAATCATCCACATGATGCCTCTCGGAGATAGTCATCTACAGCCATACAATCCATGCTCATAAATATACATAACCACAGATTCGGGTACAATATATTTAATACTTAGCCCTTCGGCAAGTCGGTATCTTATATCTGATGACGATATTTCGATATGCCTTCCTCTATGCACATCCTTTAATAGCCGTTTTGGCCATGGTTCATCAAGAAAAATATCATCTTCACTCAATTCTTCTATACTAAATCCGGGCCGACTATAAGTAATAAACTTACATAACGGCAATAAAGAATATATTTTTTTCCACAAATAAAGCTCTTTTAAGGAGTCTGAACCGATAATAAAAAAGAACTCTGCTTCGGGATACTCTTCATATAGACTTCGAACAGTATCAACAGCATACGATGGTCCTGCTCTATCCAGTTCAATATCAGACTCTTCAAAGAAAAGGCTTCCTTTAATTGCCATAAGAACCATTTCTTTACGATGTTTAGCATCGACAACCGGCATAGCATCCTTATGCGGTGGAATTGCACATGGTATAAAGATGATTTTTGATAACCCATAATCTTCCAGTGCATTTTGAGCAATAATCATATGCCCAACATGGATTGGATTAAAGGTACCACCCATTATTCCTATTCTTTGTTTTATTTTCTTTTCACTCATTCATTTAACCATAAGCTGATAAGAAAATAATGCAACATAAAAAGAAGAAAAATACCATGCTTGCATTATACAAGAGAGCGTGATAGTTTTAATTCTTAATAATTCTGGGGCGGTAGCTCATCTGGTAGAGCATCACGTTCGCAACGTGGGGGTAGGGAGTTCGATCCTCCTCCGCTCCACCAGTTTTCATTTTTAACTTCGCTAACACCAACTATAAGATTACCACAATCTAGAGCAAAAATAATCTCTGCCATAACCGGAGAAGCACATATAATACATTTTGGTACTGATTTTGTTGATAATATTTGATGTTTTATAAACAATAATTAATAAAATATGATGATAAATTCACATTTAAAAATGAGGGAAAAAATGAATAATATATCACAAAAAATTACAGTCTTAACTGTACAAGAGCGATTAAAAAACATACGAACTGTTATGCAAAAACAATCTTTAGATGCTATAATTATCCCCACTGGTGACCCACATATTAGTGAATATCCATCAAAATATTGGTCTACACGAGAATGGGCATCAGGATTTACCGGATCGGCAGGAACAGTTGTTATAACAAAAAATTGTGCATTATTATGGACTGATGGTAGATATTATATTCAGGCAGAGCAACAACTTACAGGATCAGGCATAGGATTACAACGTGCTTCTGATCCCAATTGTCCCAAGATTGAAAAATGGTTATTAAATAATCTTGAAAATGGAAGCAGGGTAAATTGTGATGGTAGGCAGATTTCTGCTGATGCTGCAAATAAGATACGTTCTATTCTTAAAAAAGAGAATAAAGAATTGATATTAGATAATTCTCCTATTGATGAAATATGGGAAAATCGTCCTTCTTTGCCAAATTCAAAAGCTTTTGTGCATAATTTACCTTTTTGTGGTCTTTCAGTATCAGAAAAACTAAAATTGATTCGTACTGAAATGGAAAAAAAGGATGCTACTCATTATCTAGTAAGTAGTTTGGATGCTGTTGCCTGGCTTTCAAATATTCGCGGAGCTGATATTCCATGGACACCGCTTATTTTAGCTTATATATTGGTAGAAATGGATGATGTCACCTGTTTTATTGATAATGAAAAATGCCCCGCATCTGTAAAAAAACATTTTTCTGATAATGGTATAATCATACGCCCTTACAATGCTATACGTGATGAGATTATAAATATAGATGCTGATAGTGTGCTTATTCTTGACCCAAAACGAACATCTGCTTGGTTATATGATGCCATTTCAGATAAGTGTCAAATAAGTGAAATCAATGATCCTATACAATCAATAAAAGCGGTTAAACATGAGTCAGAACTGATTAATTTACGTAAATGTATAGATCGCGATTGTATTGCTGTAAATAATGTTCTCAATTGGATAGATAAATGTATTAAGGAAAAAACTGAAATAACAGAAATTTCCATATCAAAGCAATTAGAATATTTTCGTACAAAAGATGACCGTTACATAGGAGCAAGTTTTGAAACAATAGCCGCTTATGGTGAACATGCAGCACTTATGCACTATGCAGTTTCAGCAGAATCAGATGTTAAAATCGAAAATTCCGGTTTTTTACTGATTGATACTGGTGGTCAATATTTGGATGGTACCACAGATATAACACGAACAATAGCTTGTGGAAACCTTTCTGAAGAACAACGACGAGATTATACACTGGTTCTTAAAGCTCATATAGCCCTCTCTCGTGCCGTATTTATTGAAGGCACATGTGGATCACACTTGGACATTCTAGCTAGGGGTATCCTTGCCCGAGAAGGATTAAACTACCGTTGCGGAACCGGACATAGTATTGGATACTGTCTAAATGTCCATGAGGGGCCACATGGTATAACCAATGGTTCTAACATGATTGCACTAAAACCTGGTATGATTGTCACTAATGAACCAGGAATTTACAGAGAAGGATCACACGGAATTAGAATAGAAAATACTATGCTTGTTTGTGAACATAACGAAACAGAATTTGGAAAATTCTATGCATTTGAAGTTCTTTCGTACTGTCTAATAGATATAACACCGGTAATAGAGAGCATGCTTACTAATGAAGAAACCGAATGGTTAGAAAACTACAAAAAAGAAACTATTAAAAGAATATCCTCTTAAAACCAGCACACTGTTCACTGTTCACTGTTCACTATTCACTGTTCACTATTCACTGTTCACTATTCACTATTTCACTGTTCACTGTTTCACTGTTCACTGTTTCACTATTCACTGTTTCACTGTTCACTGTTTCACTGT
>CAMZLY010000083.1 GCA_947311825.1 uncultured bacterium | reverse complement strand
TTTTCGCAATTTTACAGACCCTACGGGTATGCTCCAATTTCTCAAAAGGCAGAATCTGCTCGCCTAAAATACAAAAAATTGCCTCGCACAGTAGTTTTGCAAGCACCTCTTTTATTTTTTAATAACCCACCTGCATCGATTTACCGTTTCATTCATAGTTGAACGTTCATTTTCTTTTTCACTATTCACTATTCACTATCAACTATCTTCCCCGTCTCGATGGCGGTGTATGCACACAATTACCGTGCAAAACATGAGCTGCTTCCATCCAGGCTTCTGAAAGAGTCGGATGCGAATGAACAGTACTACCAATTTCCGTTACTGTTAATTCCGCACGAATAGCAACTCCAGCTTCTGCAATCAACTCCGTTGCATGTGGTCCTATCGCCTGTGCACCAAGCAATTGATCAGTTTCTGCATCGGCAATCCATTTAACAAACCCAATAGTCTCACCCATTGCCATCGCTTTACCCAATGCCGCAAAAGCGAACTTACCAACAGCAATCTCACGCCCAGTTTCTTTGGCTTCTGTCTCTGATAATCCAACAACACCAATCTCCGGTGCAGTAAAAATACACGCAGGAACAAGCACTTCCGCCTTCTTTGAATTTTTCTGTACGGCATTCTCCGCCGCTATAGTTCCCTGTGCTGTAGCAGCATGTGCCAATTGCGTAGTTCCCGCAACAACATCACCAACAGCATAGACTGTAGCCATAGAAGTTGAGCAATCATCTTTAATCGAAATAAAACCACGCTCATTTAATTTAACACCTGCATTTTCAACAGCAAGCCCATCAGTTACCGGGCGACGACCAATTGACACAAGCATCATATCAGCCTGAACTGATTTATCGGCAACCTTACCTTTTACCGCCCTTGTTGTTGCAGTAATATTTTCTAAAGGTGCTCCGGTTAAAACTTCTATACCAAGCTCTTTCTCCATAGACTTACGAACCTGGCGACGAACATCTTTATCCAGCATAGGCATAATATCATCAAGCATCTCAACAACAGTAACCTTAACGCCTAATTGAGCAGCTAAGCAGGCAAATTCACACCCGATAACACCACCGCCAAGAATCAACAACGAGTTTGGTAGTTTCTTTAATTCAAGAAATGCTCGACTATCCAAAATAGATTTTGATTTAGGTATAAATCCAGGCATAACTGAATCAGAACCGGTGGCAATAATGGTTTTTTCTGCACCTATCTCTACCGTGCCATCTGCTCCGGTAATGGCAATGCGATTACGAGAAACAAAAGAACCGGTACCGCGAAATAAAGTGACACCATTAGCTTTAAGCAATCCCTCAATACCGCCACGAAGTTTTTTAATCACTTCATCCTTACGAGCAGCAAACTTCTTATATTCATAAGCAACTGAGCCAACTGTAATCCCTAACTCTTCGGACTTAGATATACGGTGAAATAAATCTCCACTGGCAATTAATGTCTTCGTAGGAATACATCCACAGTTCAAGCAAGTACCTCCTGCTTGCTCTTTTTCTATAATCGCCACTGACGCACCTAATTGTGCTGCCCGTATTGCTGCCGGATACCCGCCCGGACCACTCCCTATAACTACGACGTTAAATGTTTCCATAACTCCACATCCTCTAATTTATTCTTTATAGCATTAACAAAAGCTGCACCTGTTGTTCCATCAACAATACGATGATCTGCAGACAATGTGATTTTCATTATCTGTCGAACCACAACTTTACCATCAACAACAACCGGTGTCGGTATCGTACTTGCAACAGCAAGGATTCCGCCTTCGCCTGGATTGATAATTGCACCAAAACTTTCTACGCCCAACATTCCCATATTGGTAACAGTAAAAGTACTTCCTGTCATTTCATCCGGCATAAGCTTGCCGCCTCTAGCTTTGGCCCCCATAGACGCAACTTGCTCGCTTAATTCTCTAAGTGTCAAATCCTGAGCATTACGAATAGCCGCAACAACAAGCCCTGAATCAAGCCCAATAGCCAACCCGAGATTAACACTTTCGTTCCAACTTACATTTACCCCGTCCGTACTGCTGTTCATGGCCTTAAATTCTTCCAGCGATAATACAGTGGACTCCAAAATAAAATCAGTAACTTTAAACGCCTGCCCTTGAGCCTTCAACTCCTGACGATATATCAACAAATCAGTCATATCAACAGTGACCGTCACATAAAAATGAGGTATATCCCGGAAACTTTCGGTTAGACGGCTAGCAATAATCTTACGCATCTTGCTCATTTCTTTCGGCTGAGCCTCTACACTACGCTCTACATCGTGAACCATAATACGCCCGGACAAACCAGTTGCTCTAACTGACAACAAATCAATTTTATGCTTCGCCGCCAGTCGTTTTGCTGCCGGACTTATTCGTAAATTGTTGTATCCGCTATTTTCTAAATAAGACTCAACATCTTTAACCGTAATCCGCCCATTAGGTCCGGAACCGGTTATGGCCTTAAAGCTAATACACTTTGCCTTAGCAAATGCACGTGCCCGCGGCGAAATAAATATCCTTTGCTCCGTCGCAGCAACAGGTACAGCAGCTGGTGCAGGTGCCGCAACGACAGTCTCTACCACAGGCGTTGAAACTTGCTTAACAGCTTTTTTCTCTTCCGCCACAGGTTTAGCCTTAGACGGTGCAGGTGCAGATTCCGCCTTTTTTGCTACTTCCGGCATCGGCGGTTTATCAGGAACTTTCTCTCCCTTATCTCCAATGTAAGCAACTACAGTGGAAACAGGTACTGTCTCCCCTTCTTTAACAAATATTTTTAACACAGTACCATCAAAAAAGCTTTCAGCTTCCAATACCGCCTTATCTGTCTCAATTTCAAACAGGACATCTCCCTGTTTAACAGTATCGCCGACACTCACATGCCACTTAACAATACTTGCTTCTTCCACTGTCTGTCCCAATTTGGGTAATAACACAGGTTGTGCCATAATAATTCTCCTTATAAAATATTCCTACATGCATCCATAATATCATCAGCATCCGGCATAAATGCCTGCTCAAGAATATGCGACTGCGGTGCAATACCATCTTTGGCACCAACACGCATTACAGGTGCATCAAGATAATCAAACGCATCTATCATAATACGTGAAGCAATCTCACCGGTAAAACTGGCAATGTCAACACACTGGCTAACAACAACACAACGCCCCGTCTTACGAACAGATGCAAGAACTGTGTCCATATCCAGAGGAACCAAACTGCGCAAATCAACAACCTCAACACTTGTTCCCTCTTCACCCAACGTATCAGCAACCTTAAGCACATCGTGCAATGCCGGTCCCCAAGTTACAATAGTAAGATCACTACCCTCTTTCTTAACATCAGCAACACCAAGTTCAATAATGTATTCTTCTTCTGGAACTTCACCCTTAATACCATAGAGAACCTGTGATTCAACAAACATCATCGGATTATTATCGCGAATTGCCGCCTTCAACATACCTTTTGCATCATACGGCGTTGCTGGGTATGCTACATATAACCCCGGAATATGTGCAAACATTGTTTCCAACGACTGCGAATGTTGTCCACCATAACCCTTACCACCGCCAACAGAAGCACGGTAAACAACCGGAACCTTAACCTTCGATCCGGACATATAATGCCACTTAGCCGCCTGATTACTAATCTGATCTGATGCCATCAAGGCAAAATCCATATACATTAATTCTGCAATAGGACGTAACCCCGTCATTGATGCCCCGACGGCTACCCCACAAATACATGCTTCGGAAATAGGCGAATTAAAAACCCTAGATCGCCCAAAACTTTCAAGCAAATCTTTAGTCACCTTAAATGCACCACCATAATCAGAAACATCTTCACCAAAAAGAATAACCCGTGAATCTCGATCCATCTCTTCCATAATAGCTTCTTTAATAGCATCTTTATATGTAAGCTCACCATTTACACGCTTGATTTCCGGCAACGGATTGATAACTTCAAACTTTGTGAACTCCTCTGGAACCTCATCAACCTTTGTATCAGTATACATATATTTTAGTACATCCTCCGGCAAAGGATCAGCCGATGCCGCTGCGCGTTGTGCTGCAATCGCATTGCGATCTATCACACGTTTCTTAAGAGCCGCAAGCTTACGTTCGGTAAGAACACCATTCTTTATAAGCTGTGCCGAAAATGTATCAATCGGATCGATCTCACGCCAAGCAGCCTCCTCTTCTCTAGTGCGATATTCATTGCGCGGGTCACTCAACGAATGCCCATAATAACGATACGTATTAATTTCAAGCAATGCAGGGCCTTTACCACTACGGCAAATCTTTGCCGCACGTTGAATAGCATTGCGAACAGCAAGCACATCCATACCGTTTACAACTTCAGCATGCATATTGTTATCAGCAAATCCCGCCGCACGTTTTGCCATAAACTCAATGCCCATGACCTCATTATCAGTACGATGAGTCATGCCATAATGATTATTCTGAATAACATAAATAACCGGCAAACCAAACGCCTTATCTCTTGCAAGCTCATTTGTATGCTGCTTCATAGCAGCCCAGTTAAGAGATTCAAGAACCACGCCATTTGCATAAGCACCATCACCAGCAATACAACACACGACACGATCATTATCAAAATAGCGAGATGCCGTTGCCGCACCGGTAGCAATAGGAACACCGCCACCTACAATTGCATTAGCACCAAGATGACCAACCGTAAAATCGGCAATATGCATACCGCCACCACGTCCCTTGCAATAACCGGCTTCTTTTCCAAAAAGTTCGGCAATAGTCTTATAAACATGATCTTCCAATGCCTCATCAAGTAATGCCTTTTTTGTTGTTGCCGTACTATTCGGAATACGTTCACGCAACTGCTCTATTGACATAGCACGGATTGCAACACATCCCTTGGCAATACTATCACCATGTCCACGGTGAGTTGATGTAATATAATCAAGCGGATCAATACCAACACAACATCCAACTGACGCAGCTTCCTGACCAATAGAAACATGAGTAGGTCCGCGATAATCAAAATCTGAAATTGGCTGATATGCACCCGACCGAAGCTTAATAATCATCTGTTCAAACTCTCTGATAGTCAACATATCTTCCAAAACGGCAATAGATTCAGAAGCCATTATACTTTTTGCTTTCAATTCAGATTTAAGGTTTTTTCTATAACTATACGCCTTAATCGTTCCACAATCTATTGTTTGCGCCTTAAAATCAGGACGCATATCACTTAGGTAATTCGGCATTTCTTTTCTTCCTTTATTTTAACTATTTCAAGTGCAAATATCACACCACTATAAATTTTTATAATCCCGGGATTTCATCCCATTACTAACCACTAACAACAACTTCCACATTCTTCTTATTTAAAAGTTCACTATCTTTTTTTGATAATTTCTTATCAATAACCATATAATCAAAAACATCAACCTTTGCTATATTTATCAAATTTCTTGTTCCTATCTTACTATGATCAACCAATAAATAACTGGAATCGGCAGACTGTATCATTTTCCGTTTAAGCTCAGCCTGCAACTCATTGGTATCGCTAAGACTATACTCAAGATCACAACCGCTACAAGACATAAAAACTTTATTAACATGATAACCAAGTATAGCCTGCTCCGCACGACTACCCACAAAAGCTAAATATGATCCTGAAAACTCACCACCGGTACCAATAACATGAATATTCTTACAACGCACAAGCTCAACAATCACTTTGATAGAGTTAGTCAAAACTGTCATAGGAATATCAGGCAACAACTTTGCCATCTGCCAAGTTGTAGTACTCGCATCAAGAATAATAGAATCACCCTCTTCCACAAATCGAATTGCCTCAGATGCTATCGCACGCTTTTCTTCAATATTAATTATTCGACGCTCACTAAAAGTTGAAGCATAATCACTACTCGCAATACGAACCGCACCACCATGACTACGTTTAACACGCCCCTCCTCTTCCAACTTAGCCAAGTCACGCCGTATAGTCTCCCGTGCAACAGAAAACAACTCAGCAAGATTATCAACGCGAACACTTCCCTCACGCACAACCTTTACCCCTATTTCCCGTTGTCTATCTACTGCCAGCATAATTCATCCTCAAGTCTCAGCACCCCATCATCAGTCCTTCTGTCCAACACTATAACAAAGCCTCCATCGCAACCCTTTTTTCCGTCGAGTAACCATAAAACCACAAAAACGGGCATCATGTCAACAGTATTTCGCACAAAAACCGCAAAAACAGATATTTTTTCTTAATAAACATAAAAAAACTACCGATTTTGTTGATTTCTCTTGTCTAAACAGTCATTTTAGGGCAAGTTACTCCCTGAAATAAAAAATAAGCAAAGGAACCATCATGAAATATCCGGCAACAAGCACACAAGAAATTGAACAAGCATACAAACAAGCACGTACACGCTATTCAGATTTTAAAATTGACACAGACAGCATAATTTCTAAGCTGGCAACAATACCTATTTCAATGCACTGCTGGCAAGGCGATGATGTTGGCGGCTTCGAATCACCCGATGCCGCCATTAGTGGCGGCATAATGGCAACTGGCAATCATCCCGGCAAAGCCCACACTCCAGAAGAGCTACGTGCCGATATAGAAATGGCAATGAGCCTTATCCCTGGTTCACATCGCCTAAACCTCCACGCTCTCTACCGAGAAGACGGCGGCAAATTTGTTGACCGCGATGCCATTGAACCATCACACTTTGCCAGCTGGATCGACTGGGCTAAAGAAAAAAAAGTCGGCATAGATTTTAATCCCTCATTCTTCTCTCATCCAAAAGCAGCTGACGGCATGACACTATCTCATACAGACGACAGTATCCGAAACTTCTGGATTGAACATGGTAAACGCTCCCGCGAAATAGCAGCCGCCTTTGCCGAAGCATTAGACGAGCCAATGGTAAACTCTTTCTGGATCCCTGACGGCACAAAAGACTTAACCGTAGACCGCTGGGACGCACGTAAAAGGCTAGTAGAATCTTACGACGAAATCTTTTTAACAAAAACAGATCCACGAGTAAAAGAAGCCGTAGAGTGCAAACTATTCGGCATCGGTAGCGAAGAATTTGTTGTCGGTAGTCACGAATTCTATATGGGATACGCCATAACCAGAGAAAAACTACTCTGCCTAGATATGGGACACTTCCACCCAACCGAGACCATTCACGATAAACTCTCGTCAATTCTCACATTTATACCGGAAATACTGCTCCATGTAAGCCGCCCTATCAGATGGGATTCTGATCATGTAGTAATCCTAAATGACAATTTACTGGATCTTGCTCGCGAGATTGTACGAGGCGATGCATTTGACCGCATAAATATCGCAACCGACTTTTTTGATGCCTCCATCTGCCGTATAGGAGCCTGGGTAATAGGACTTCGCGCAACACAGCAAGCATTATTACAAGCAATGCTAGAGCCAACCACACTACTAAAACAACTAGAACTAGAAAACCGTGGAGCCGAAAAACTTGCCATAATGGAAGCATTCAAAACATTGCCAATGGGTGCAATCTGGGATCAATTCTGCCTACAGCAGAACACTCCGGTCGGCTCCGCCTGGCTTAACTACATGAACGAATACGAAAAAAACGTACTAGCAAAAAGATAAGACCACAGGCATACCCCAGATCAGCCTGATCCGACAGATCAGTCCGATCTTTTAAAACTCACAAAGGAAAACACATGACAAACAACGAACAACACAACCAAGACATCGATGAAATAAAAGAAATTGCCGGCTACCTATGGGAACGCGGCTGGGCAGAACGTAATGGCGGAAATATTTCATTACGACTTAAAGCATGGGACGGCGAAACTAGAAATGAACTGATACCACTAAAAGATATTCCGGAAAACTTGGCAAATGCCATATTATATATATCCGGCACAGGTTGCCGTATGCGCGATCTTGCCCGCGCCCCATTCAAATACGGTGCAGTCATAAAAATATCTAACGATACAACTGGGTATCATTTTCTAGAATGCGGTCAAGGAGAAAAAAATGTCAAACCGACAATGGAAATAGGATCACATCTCGAACTACAATCAAAAATGATTGCAGATAATCCTGAATATCGTGCCGTTTTGCATACACACCCTATTGAACTAATCTGCCTAACACACCATCCAGAACTTTCAAAAGACCCTGCACGACTACGCACAATGCTATGGAGCACCATGCCTGAATCACGTGTATTTGTACCACGCGGTGCAGAAATAACAAAATATGCTATTCCCGGAGGAGCAGAACTAAGCAAACTTACCGGTGCCGCCCTACATAACTTTGACGTAATACTATGGGAAAAACATGGTGCCCTAGGAACCGGTCGCAACATTGTCGAAGCCTTCGACTTCATTGATGTAGCCAACAAATCAGCAACCATTATATTAAAATGTATGGCCGCCGGATATTGGCCCGAAGGATTATCGCAAGATAACCTAGCAGAAATGGAACGCATTCTAGTAAACAAATGTTAACACAAACTCTCCGCCACTACCCAAAAGCGGAAGCAGAGCAGCCCGATCCGTCAGATCCGACTGATCTAAACAAAACAAAGGAGAAAACATGAAACACGCATACATAGCTTTCGATCTTGGTGCAACCAGCGGACGAACAATTCTAGCACACATCGAAAACGAAACCGTACAGATGGAAGTCATCAACCGATTCCCGCACAAATTTCATCTTGTCGGCAACCACCTACACTGGAACATTATCGGATTATTTGAAAACATGTTAGAAGGTCTTTCATCCGCTATACAAAAAACCGATGCCAATAAAATTTCTATTGGAGTTGACACTTGGGGCGTAGACTCCGGACTACTTTCACCTCATGGTGAAATATGCCTTTCCCCTTATGCATACCGCGACCCACGCACCTCAACTATTCCTAAAGAAGTCTTCAAAAAAATTTCACAGGCTGAAATATATGCAGAAACCGGTATTCAAACAATGCACATCAACTCCATATTTCAACTGTACGAACTAAATAAACGCGAACCGGAACTCACCGCCTGTGCCGGAAAACTACTCTTCATGAGCGACCTATTCAACTACCTGCTCTGCGGTAAAAAAGCTTGCGACACAAGCATGGCATCAACCTCACAACTTTTTAATCCACACACCAGAACCTGGAGCGATAAAATAATCAAAGACCTTAACCTGCCATCACATCTGCTGCCAGATCTTTTTGAACCCGGCGTAGAACTAGGAACACTATCACCCGCTATAGCCAAAAAGTTAAACTGCACAAACAGAGATATAAGAGTATGCCTAATTGCCGGACACGACACAGCATCAGCCGTTGCCGCAATTCCAGCCAATCCAGAAGGCAGTATGTTTATCAGCAGCGGAACTTGGTCACTTCTCGGTATAATCGCACCAAAACCTATAATCACGCCGGAAGCAGAAGCACTTAACTACTCAAACGAACAAGGTGTATTCGGCACCACACGCTTTCTAAAAAATGTAACTGGAATGTGGCTACTAGAAGAATGCCGCAAACAATGGAAAAAAGATAGACTTGAAACCAGCTTCTCCGTTCTCGATAAAGAAGTACTAACCGCACCTTCAGGAACCTGTATTGTTGACCCCAACGATCCAATGTTTGAAAATCCACCAAACATGCCAGAAGCAATTTGTGAATATGCAAGAAATACAAATCAACGTGAACCACAAACACCAGCCGAATTTATGCGAGTAATTACAGAAAGCCTCGCAAATACCTACAACAAAGTACTGAATGAACTCCGCACACTTGCACCATTCGAAATAAACAGGATACACATGATTGGCGGCGGTTCGCAATCAGAACTGCAATGCCAACTCACAGCCGACGCCACTGGGCTTGATGTATATGCAGGACCCTCCGAAGCAACTGCCACCGGAAACATCCTTTTGCAAGCCTACGTAAGCGGAGAACTTTCCGATTGGAAACACGCACCTGAAATCAGTGCGAACTCATGCGACATAAAAGAATATCACCCGGAAACATAAAAGAAATCCCCCGTGCCGATTAACGGTCGTCCTACGTGCTAAGTGACTCGACAAGTAAGTAGACGAGCATGGATGGCCACCGACATAACGATAGGATACATAGCCTTGTTCATACGCATTCGTAGCAATGTCCCCAGAGAAACACAGCAAGAACAAAGTTAAAGATGTAAATGCAACGACATTACCGCCCACCCGCCTAGCTTTTACATAACCACCACAATATTTTAATCTGCAAAAATATACGGATAATATTCGCTTAATTCACCTAATTAGCGGTTCAAGCCTCGAATAGATCACTAACGGACGTTGGTGTAGCAGGTATAGTAAACCATAGCTTACTCCCATGCCCCATCTCGCTCTCAATACCAATTTCTCCACCATGTGCTTCAGCTGCCAGCTTGCAGAAAGTAAGCCCAATACCAGTAGAAAACTTCTTTGCTTCAAGCTGTGCAAACTTAGAAAATATTTTCTCATGAAACTCTTTCGGAATACCCATACCAGTATCAGACACCATAACTCTCACAAATTCATCTACAGATTCAGTTCTAACCGTAACCAACCCACCTTCAGGAGTAAATTTAATAGCATTACTCATCAAATTCATCACTATACGCTGCACTATATCAGAATCACCAAAAGCAAGCACCGCCTCTGACGGAAGAATTATTACAATATTCTTACTTGCACAATCAGGTCTAATAACCTCCATAGCCTTATCACAGCACTCCTTAACATCAAACACCGACTTATTCAATGGCATTTCATGATGCTCTAAACGACTTATATCAAGCAACGAATTAATCATATCACCCAGCTGATGAGTCATTTTCAACGCCTCATCCAAAAATACAGAACAAGAATCATCAAGATTATTATCAGGAGTCCTGTTTATCAATTCCAAATATCCACTAATCGCTGTTAAAGGTGATTTCAGATCATGCACAATCATATTGGAAAGACTATCACGCATACCTTCAATCTTCTTTAACTTCACCGTTGCTTCTTCCGCCTTCTCTTTTGCTTTAATAAGCTCATCCTCGAACATTTTTCTTTCCGTAATATCACGAATAAGAATTACTGCCCCCGGTTGATGCGGCAAGTCTCCAGTTATAATTTCAAGCGGAATAATACGTCCATCTTTACATTTCCCCTTTGCAAAACCGGCATGAATACCAATAGTTATAATACGGTTATATACCTCTTTTTTATCGCCAGTTATACGCCGATCAAAATAAAGCATATTTGTTTTCTGACCAATCACCTCATCTGGCCTGTAACCGAAAATTTCTTCAACCGCATTGTTGCACATAGTTATAGTCATTTTAGGGTCAATCACCATAATCATATCTGGGCCAATACTCTTGATCACAAATTCAAGCTCCTCCCGGTGATGTATAGTAGCAATCCAGCGCTGATAAGCTACCCAGAGCAAAATCACAACAAACAAAGACATTAAGATATAAACCATTGTAGGTAATACCGGAATAAACTGACAAATGCCACTCGACGCAGGAATCAACGACAAAGACCGGAACAGAGCAAGTATAATAGTTATTGCAATCGCCACCCAAAGATGAACCGTCTCTTTATTCTCAGAATTAAAAAAACTCATAATTAAAACTCACCTTATCTTCAGTACAAAAAATTAATTCATAAATACTACAACAAATTATAATAACTGACAATAACAAACAAAAAATATGCGAAATACAACAACAAATTAGAATATGATACAATATTTTCATTCGTGCATTAGTGGCAAAACATCCTGTAGAACAGAACCACCACAATATTTTAATCTGCGAAAATCTGCGTAATCTGCGGATAACAATATTTTTATTAAGATAGTAACTCTTTCTTGTCTTGACTACAGCACCACTATCACGCAGGATACACACCATGAAAACAAAAGTACTATTTTTAACAGCACTACTAACAGCCACATTACCACTAACCTCGCATGCATGGGGGAAAAAGAAAGAAACGCAAAAAAAACTACCGGAGAATGCGTGGTCCATACTAATAGAAACCAATAATAGCCCTAAAAGATTTAACAAACTTGAAAGAACTCAAGATATAGATAAAAGTGACGTGCCACAAATAGAACAACCTACTAATCCAACTGTAAAACAACACAAAACAGCACCAGAACAATTCGCTATAGCACACACGTTCCTGTCCGATGCCGACAAAGCAAGAGCAGAAAAAGACCCCATCATAGCTATGTGGATATACGATAAAGCAATCAAAAGCTATGCCAACATACAAAATGAATATCCAGACTGGCAACCGGCAGTAATAAAATTTCACCGTAATCACTGTGAATATCATCTAAAAGAACTGCTTAAAGAGGCAAATAAAGGCGAAACAACCGATGTAGAAGCCCCAAAAAAGAAAATAAATTTATCCAAACAAAAAAACAATAAAGCACTCACAAAAGCAAAAATACTAATGATGGAAAATAAAAACAAAGAAGCCAGAGACATACTCATAAAGGCATTAATGGATGACCCTGATAGTACACGTACAAGACTTATGATAGGCATTGTCCAATGCAGGCTAAAACAATACAATGACGCAAGTTACCTCTTAGAAACACTTATAGAAGAACACCCCGGCAATGCCAATGCACACGTAATTCTAGCAACCGCATATTGTGGAATTAACCGCAACAAAGCTGCAATCACCCAGCTCAAACAAGCTCTTAAAACAAACTCATTCCACAAAGAAGCGAACCTCAATATGGCAAAACTACTTTTTAAAACAAATCCAGATGACACAGAAGCAATCGCAAAATACTATATCAAAGCCGTCGAGCTCGGTTCACCCCGCGACAAAAAACTAGATGCCGCAATATTAAAAAGACAAAAGTAGAAAGATTGTTTATAGAGGCACTTGCAAAACTATCTGCGGGCACTTTTTTGATTTCATGCGGCATATTCCGCTTTTTCGCAATTTTACAGACCCTACGGGTATGCTCCAATTGCTCAAAAGACAGAATCTGCTCGCCTAAAATACAAAAAATCGCCTAGCACAGTAGTTTTGCAAGCACCTCTATTTTCTATCACATTAATACCTACTCCTTAGCCTCACATTCTTAGTCCACCCCCACCCTCACCCTCACCTCTCTAGCCTTACTCCATTATCAGTAAACTGTATAAGTTTTTTCTTATATAAAGCACCCAAAGCCTGTTTAAAAGCCTTCTTACTTACATTAAATACTTCTCTGATACTTTCGGGGGAGCTTTTGTCATTAAACTTCATCTCTCCATCATTTGCTTCTAAGGCCAAAATAATCTGTTCGGTTAAAGGTGCAATTCTCTTATAACCAGAACGATCTAACCCTAGGTCAATTTTACCATCTGGACGTACAGCACGCACATATCCTTCAATAATTTTCCCGGTAGATAACGGTGTTGCTATATCACTATGATAAAGCAACCCTGCATAAGCATTCTCAACAATGGCGTTATACCCAAGCGGTGTCATACCTGCAACAAGAAATTTTACTTTATCGCCTTCTTTTACCAGTGGTATTTCTTTTGATAAATGCCTGGAATATCTGGTAGTTGCGATAATTCTCTCTGATAATTTATCCAGATTAATATAAACAATAACACGGTCGCCTGGAGTTAACGGCTTCGCCTGCTCACGAAATGGCAGTAATACATCTTTTGATATCCCTAAATCAAGAAACGCACCTGCTTTTTCATTAATGCTTACCACTTTTAAGTAAGCAAAATCACCAACTTCTGCAAGGGGCGTTTCGGTTGTTGCTATAAGACGCTCATCAGAATCCAGATAAATAAAAACATTTATGGAATCACCGACTTTTACGCCTTTTGGCACGTAACGCCTCGGAAGCAGTATATCGCCATGCTCTTTCCCGCCATCGAGATAAAGCCCCTGCTCTGCTTCACGTAGTATCACTAAAATATTTTTCTTTCCTATCAATGTCATAAAATCAGTCTGCCATATATAGCCAAAAAGTAACAGAACAAAAACATTTTCTCCGATAATTCACTGTTTGTAGTTCCGCCGTAAGGCGGTATCCTCTCAAAACGAGAATTGCTGTTCAAATAGTAGATGTATATAGTTACATTTATTAACAATATAAAATTGAACTAATATTTTTATATGATATATTATGACTAATAAGAACGGTTGTAACGTTGGCTCTATGAGCCAATTTTTTTAGTTTTGCAAGAAGCTCATATGTATAAATATTTGAGGAGTATCGCCATGTCAACAAAAGAAAATAATTTAACCAAGCATATAAAGAAACAAATGATGAAAAATATAATGCTAAAAACATTTATAATACTATTAATATTTTTATCGTTACCGATTTATGCCGAAAAAGAAAAAGAGAAGGTAAAAACCGGCTGGAGAAAAGCCGCTGCTGATTTTGATGATGCCAGTAGTGACGCAGATGATGCAATTGATAAAGCTGTTGACAAGGCAACAAAAAAGATTATTGGTCATTCGGCAGGAGACAAAGTAGGCAAAGCCAAGAATGCTTTAGGCGTGGTAGACGATCTTCTCGATATTGAAGATAAAGTAATGACCGTTATTGAAGGAATAGAGGAAGGCGACGCCGCTAAAGTTAGCTCAGTAGTTGTTGGACAGGATACAGCCGATAAAATTTCTGCTAAAGATGCAAAAGAATACGAAAAGGAAGAAAGCAAAACCCTTACCGCAAAAGAAGCTGAAGTTCGGCAGGCTCTAAAAGCAAAATTACGGAGAAAAGGAGCCACCAAAGAAGAAGCAGAAGCTGCAATGAAAAAATATGACAATGGTGACAAAAAAGGCTTTCGGAATGCGGTTAAAGAGATAAAGAAAAAAGGTATTAAAGATAAAGAACAAAGCACACACGGTCTCACCGCCGACGGCAAAAATGATGATGAATTTAACCTCAAAGATCAACTTTATGAAGGGGCAAAAACCACTGCTAAAAAAGTGGATGATCTTTTTGGCGGAACAATACAGAAACGACAAGCATCCGATAAAGAACTAAAAAAACTAAACAAGGAACAAGACCAAACCCAACGCGGTATTCAAGATGAAGTCGACAATGCTGTGGTCAAAAAAATGATGCGTAAAGGCATACCTTATAAACAAGCACGAGCAGCAATTGACGCAAAGCGAAAAGGACATCCTGAAGAATTCAACAAAATAGCCAAACAACTTGCGAAAGATGGCAAGGAAGATCCTTCAAAAAACGAAGGACTCTCGGCAGCAGGAAAAACCTCAACCTTTGAATCTGATGATTATGGCGAAGATATAATCGACAAAGAAGCACAAGCCTGGAAAGATCGTTCAAAAAAAATGATGCGGGCTCCAAACAAAGTACTAGAATATCTAGACAAAAAAGACCTTGCAGAAAAAGATGAACAGCAACGTGAAAACAACGCCTATAAAGTATTCCGTAAAGCTGGAGCAACCAAGCAAGAGGCTCGGGCTGCCGCAAATGATTATTCAAAAGGCAACCCAGAGAAAGCAATTAAACTAGCAAAAACTCTGCGAGAGCGAAAAGCAAAATTAAAAGCAGAAAAAGCGGCAAATGATTTATTTGATGATAAAAATAAGAATGCTACTAAGTCTGTAAAAGTAAAAGATGCGGCAGACGATATTTTTGCTAATAAACATGACAAGGGTCAGTCCGCTACTGCTGAGAATAACAAAAATTTACGTGATAATGAATATAGTGATGACTACGTTGATCTGCCTGATGATGATCAGAAAGATACTGCCGAGATGGCCATTTTACGCAAAGAACTTAAAAGGCAAAAAGAAAATGCTTTCAGTGCCGAAGTAAACAAATCTAAAAACGAAATGGCAGATGCCGCAACCAGTGGAGATCAAACTGTTAGAGATAGCCAAACAAAAATTGACCAAGCAAATACAGAAGGTGAAGAAATAAAGGTAACGGCAGCCGACAAATCAACCGCCGACTATAACGACAATAGTTTCGGCGAGCAGATGTCCACCGAAGTCACTGAAGGGATCAAGCAAGGATTTGAAACAGCCGGTACAGCAGTCGGCACCGCAATAGGTCAAGCCATGGCACGCAAAATTGTAGGAGATAAACATCGTGAAGACCGTAGAGAAGAATGGCAAGGCGGTGATGGAGCGGAAGTTAATGGTGACAAAGTTGCTGAATCATCAGGCGGTGGTAAAGGTCAACGCCAAGTATCCAGCAACAAAGGAACACGCCGAGCGTCAAATACCGGAAGAATACGAAAGACCTCCGGCAACAAACCTAAAAACAGTGGCTCATGCCCCATGTGTAACGTAGGAAAGATGGGACCATGGAGAAATGATAACCCAACCTATTTATATCGTTTCTGCAGACTATGCGGATACAAACAAATACGCCAAAGAACATCTGCCGAACCAGCAAGTGCTCCAGGCACATCCTTGCCAGAAGAACCAACAAAAACAACAGAAATATCTCAACCTGCCCCCAAACCAGTTCAAAGCGGCATGGCGTGTCCAAAATGTGGAACTTACAACAAAATTCATCACACTCACGCCTTATACGGCGATGTTTACCACTGTAGTAAATGCGGAACATCATATCACTAAATTTAAGGCAACGGATTTTTATTCTTAACTATTTGGTGCTGGTTGTGCCCATCGGACTTATTTGTTTTGGGAATATTAATAGCAACCTCATTGGCTAGTTTTTAAAACTATGTATTGGTGCGGGGATACGTCCTCCCCACTCTATAAACCGTTTTGATTTACCAATATTATTAACCGGTAATATCGGACTGGCACCAAAGAGCCCACCAAAGCTCACATGCTCACCAGCTTTTTTTCCAGGAACAGGAATAAGACGTGCGGCGGTAGTTTTTTGATTAATCATACCTAACGCCATCTCGTCAGCAATAATTGCCGAAATAGTATCAGCACCTACTGAACCAGGAATAGGAACCATATCCAATCCAACCGAGCAGACACAAGTCATGGCTTCCAGTTTTTCAAGACTAAGTGATCCTTTTTCTACAGCATCTGCCAACACCGCATCTTCCATAACAGGAATAAATGCACCACTTAATCCACCGACAGTTTTACTGGCAAATACTCCGCCTTTTTTTACAGCATCATTCAGCATTGCAAGAATTGCCGTTGACCCTGGTGCACCTACATCATCGACGCCCAGAATCTGGAAAATTTCACCAACACTATCCCCTATTGTTGGCGTAGGTGCTAACGAAAGATCTACTACCCCAAACTCCACTCCTAGCTTTTCAGACACACGCCGACCAATCAGTTCGCCACAACGTGTAACACGAAATGTAGTCTGTTTAATTTCCTCTGCAAGATCATCAAGTCTAAGATTTGCACACCCAACATTTTTTATAATGCGGTCCAATGCCCGAGCAATAACACCAGGGCCACTAACACCAACATTCAAAACAACATCAGCTTCTTCTAGTCCATGAATTGCACCTGCCATAAAGGGATTGTCACCTGGCTGATTACAAAACACCACAAACTTGGCGGCACCAAACCCATCATTTTCTTTAGTATTCTCTGCCAAGTCTTTTACCGTCTGTCCCACTAATTTAAGTGCATCCATATTTATGCCCTTTTTAGTGGTGGCTATATTTATTGATGCACAAATTTTACCCGTGGTTGATATAGCTTCCGGTAATGATGCAATATACTCTAAATCCGTTGCCGTCATACCCTTTTCCACCTGTGCAGAGAAGCCGCCTAAAATATCAACACCTACAGTCGTTGCCGCACGATCAAGTGCTTTTGCCAGCTCAATAAATCCGTAACGATCAAAGCTAGCCCCGATATGAACAATAGGGGTTATAGAAATGCGTTTATTTACTACCGGAATTCCGTAGGTCTTACCTACCTCATCACAAATGCCCACAAAAGAGCCGGCAACGGATATTATTTTACTCTCCACCTTCCGACATGTTTCCTGAACATTACTGCCACAACATTCCATTAGGTTTATTCCCATCGTTACAGTTCTAACATCTAAATGCTCCTTCTGTATCATATCTATTGTTGCAAGAATGTTTCTTGATGCACTCATAATAATCCTTATTTATAGTGATATATCACTAGTAGCTTTAAAAATATCAATATGCTGCATCACAACATTAAGTTCAACCTCTCTGCCAAAATCCTCAACTGCCATATATATATCATCTAATGATGCAACACCAGCAAGGTCTACATGCAAAATCATACTGTATAATCCATCAGAAACCGCGGTATCAAAATCAAGAATATTAATCCCGTAGGCAAAGCACAACCTCCCCATACGTGCAACTAGCCCATTTTTATTTGCACCCTGTGCAGTAATAACATAAATATTACTACCTATCACAGAACCAGAATCAAGAGTCCCAACAAAATCTTTAACGACAACTTCAAGTCTAGTTTCAGATTCTACGCTGGATATTTTCTCAGCAATCTCTCCAGCAGTTATATCATCACCAAAAGAAACCATTAGAATCATCGTGAAATAACCACAAAGTACTGACTGCTTTAAATCTGCCAAATTACCGTTCAGCTCATATATCACACCCGTAACATCTGCAATAATTCCCGGTCTATCCTTGGACATAACCGATATTACCATTTGCTTTTCCATTATAAATCCCTCTACCTACCACCTTGATGCCGCTGGATAATCTTTACCAAACTTATCAAAGACCTCAAAAAGAACTCACTATTCACTGCTAACTGTTCACTGCTAACTGCTCTATAATTGCCGCCGCTGCACGACGACCTTCCCCCATAGCAAGAATAACCGTAGCTGCACCAAGAACAATATCACCACCGGCATAGACTGCATCAAGTGAAGTTTTGCCGGTATCATCTACAATAATATTACCCCATTTATTTGTTTCTAATGCAGGTGTTGTCTGTTTGATCAACGGATTAGAATCATTCCCAATAGCAACAATAACAGTGTCCACTTCCATCACAAATTCGCTACCGGCAATCTCTACCGGTCTTCTTCGCCCCGAATCATCCGGCTCACCAAGTTCATAACGTACACATTTCATTCCAGTAACACGCCCATACTCATCACCAACAATCCCCTTGGCGTTCTGAAGCATACAAAACTCCACCCCCTCTTCTCGGGCATGTGCAACCTCCTCAATTCTTGCAGGCATTTCCTCTTCAGTACGACGATATACTAAATAGACCTTTTTTGCACCAAGGCGGATCGCCGTTCGTGCGGCATCCATAGCAACATTGCCACCACCCAAAACAGCTAAACTTTCAGACTCAACAACCGGCGTATCAGCATTATCACGGTCATACGCCTTCATTAGATTTACACGAGTAAGAAACTCATTAGCAGAAAACACGCCTATAAGATTCTCACCTTCAATATTCATAAACTTAGGAAGCCCGGCACCTGTTCCAACAAAAACTGCATCAAAACCATCTTTCGCAATAAGGTCATGCAATTTCCTTGTACGCCCAACCACAAAATCTGTTCTAATTTCAACCCCCATATCAAGTAGACCTTCAATCTCCTGCTGCACAATAGCTTTCGGCAAACGAAATTCAGGAATTCCATACATCAAAACCCCGCCAGGTTTATGAAACGCTTCAAACATAACAACTTCATGCCCCTCCCGCCGCACATCAGCTGCCACGGTGATACTGGCTGGACCGCTACCAATAACGGCAACTTTTTTACCGGTTTCCTGCTTAATAATCGGCTTCTTAATACCATTCTCACGTTCCCAATCAGCAACAAACCGCTCTAGCCGCCCTATGGAGACTGATTTTTCAACATCTTTAAGCGACTTACCAACGGTACAATATAACTGACACTGCGTTTCCTGCGGACAGACTCGCCCACAAACTGCCGGCAACAGACTGCTCTGCTTAATTATATCAATACTTTTCTCAAGATCATTATTAGCAATAGCCTGAATAAATGCAGGAATATCAATACCAACCGGACACCCCTTAATACACGGCTTAGTTTTACACTGAATACAACGCATTGCCTCTACCCGGGCCTGTTCAACACTATACCCAAGAGCAACCTCACCCATATTAATTCGGCGCTCATTTGGATCCTGATTAGGCATTTCCTGTAACGGAATAGATAACCTGTCCCGCATGGTAAGCTCCCCCATGCGCAGCTCCAAATCTTTAAGCTGTACGATTGCCTCTTCAAAAAGCTCTTTAGATGATTTATGCATTAAGTTCCGCCTCCTTCTTCTCGGCAGCGATCTCAAGATGACACTTCTTATGGTCTTCATCTTCAATCTTCTTATAAGCACCAAGACGATTCATCATATTATCAAAATCCACCAGATGACCATCAAACTCTGGACCGTCAACACAAACAAACTTAGTCTCACCACCTACAGTAACGCGGCAACCGCCACACATCCCCGTACCATCAATCATGATCGTATTAAGCGAAACCAAAGTATGAACCTCGTATGGGCGCGTTGTCTCGGCACAAAACTTCATCATAATAGGCGGACCAATCGCAATCACCTCATCCGGCTTAGAATCCATCTCACAAAGTTCCTTAAGCGGAGCTGTCACCAAATCCTTACGCCCATAAGAGCCATCGTCAGTACAAATAATCAATTCATCAGCAATAGCACGCATACGATCTTCAAAAACCACTAACTCCTTATTACGGGCACCAAGAATAATTGTAACCTTATTACCCGCGGCCTTCATTGCTTTCGCAATTGGATGAAGCGGTGCAACACCAATCCCGCCACCAACACAAACAACATGCCCAACATTCTCAATCTTTGTTGGTGTTCCCAGCGGACCAAGCAGATGTTTAATACTATCCCCAACTTCAAGTTCTCCCAAATCATGGGTAGTCTTTCCTACAGTCTGAAAAACCAAAGTTATAGTACCCCTATCCCTATCAGCATCCGCAATGGTCAATGGAACCCGTTCACCTGAATCAGTATCAAGCTGAAAAATAATAAACTGCCCCGCCTGCCGTTCCTCCGCAATAAGTGGAGCCTCAACTTCCATTTCATAAACCGCCGCCGCCAACTTCTTCTTACTAACAATCTTATTCATATAATATACCTCAAATCAACAAACCTACCGAGCGCATAGTCTCACATTCAACTCTCCAACAATACTTCACATTCTTAACTGTAGCATTGGTAATTCCAGTAGCAAAATAATCAATATTAACAAACGAGGCACTTGCAAAACTATCTGCGGGCACTTTTTGATTTTATGCGGCATATTCTGCTTTTTCGCAATTTTACAGACCCTACGGGTATGCTCCAATTGTTCAAAAGGCAGAATTTGCTCGCCTAAAACACGAAAAATTGCCTCGCACAGTAGTTTTGCAAGCACCTCCAGTTAATAGAAATGTTTGGGCTCCTTGCGTTCTTTTGCGGCTATATATTTTTTAACTGTACGCCAGTCTAGTCCGGTGTGGCGTGCAACTTCTCCGTAAGTTGGATGTCGCTTATATAGCATTTTGCAGTATTCGGTTATAAGTTCGTCGGCATTAAGTGCCCCATCGTCTATATTGGTAAGTAGGTTGTTTTTTGTGTTATCGGGTTTTTCTGCGGTATCACCTCGATAATGACCGTTTAGAAGTATCCGGCGAGTTGCCTGTTCTAACTCTCGAACGTTGCCGGGCCATTTGTAGTCTTTGCCCACGTCTTTTATGATTGTGCTCAAGGTTTGCGATAGAAAGTTCTCTGCATTGTCGCCGAGTAATTTTTTTAGAATATGACTGAGAAGTATTTTTAATTCATTTTCATCTTCCATAATCCGCTGATGTAATGATGGAACGGTAATCTCGTCTGAGCAAAGTCTATAATAGAAATCATCTCGAAAAACTCCTTTAGTACGCAAATTGTCAAGTGGTCTGTTAGTTGCCGCTATGACGCGGCCTTTAAAGTTTTCTGTGCTATGACTACCGACAGGGGAGAAGGTTCGTTCTTGCAATACTTGAAGCAATTTAATCTGAACAGGAATGGTAACGTCTCCTATTTCATCAAGAAAAATGGCACCATGTTCACTGCAGCGTGAGAAAATTCCTTTATGATTATCTATGGCACCGGTAAATGCTCCTTTTCGATGACCGAATATTTCTGATTCAATCAGTGATTCAGGAAACTGGGACAGGTTAAGCGATACAAAAGATGTCGTAAATGATTCTGTAAAGAAGTTGTTTTTTTTATCAAATGGAATATAACCCGATCGTCCAATAGCGGCTGCCGCTGTTCCTTTGCCGGTTCCTGTACCGCCAAGTAACAGTGTTGAGAAATCTTCCATACGATTCCACATGGATTCCATGTAGCGGTGCACGTCACAGGTAAAAATATTGTTCCAGAGTTGCTTGCGTAAGTGACGCATAGATTCTGATGTACCGAGCAGGCTACCATTTATAAAGAAGAACGCACGGCGTACCTGATAGGAAAGTGCAAAATAGTGCAGTGCTTCTCTTTCAGATATTCCATGTTTTGTCATTGCTTGCATCATTTCATTTGCAAATGATAATGGCAGATTGACAGCTGGCTCTGATGCTTGTGCGAGAATGTGATCATCGAATTGCTGACAATATTGATGAAATAGGTCAAATAGAATGGCAAATTTGAGCAGTTTGCTGTCTGCATGGCTGTAACTGTTGATATTATCCGCATTATTCTTACGTAATTTGTTTAATCGTAAAGATAATGCCGCCATAATCTGCTCAATTGCCTCTTTTTTGTCTATGGTTGGCGATAGTTTCAGAATTTTTTGATTTAACTCTTCTCGCTCATTGCTGAAGGGATTAGCAAATGTCGACTCGGTCACAAGTTCAAAGAAGTGGCGGTCATTGTCCGATAATATTTTTTTATTTCTCATACAAACAATGTAGCATCAATATACATTGTAAGTCTATAGATGTTTTAATAAATTATATGCCAAATGTCTAACATGTTGATATAAAGGTACTTATATTTTGCCGTAGGGTTGGCACGCTCTTTGCGATAGAGGTAGGCGTGTGAGTTAAACTGCACGAATGGCGTGCAGGCTCACATTAGGAGGGTAGGATGATGAAGAGGAAAGTAGTAGGATGGAAGGCGTTGGTAGTAGCATTGGTTATAACGGCTACAGAATTTGGAGCTTGCAGTAGTAATGCGGCAGGGCTTCTTATCGCAGATGGAGGTTTGGGCGGCGTGCTTGAGATTGTTGAGCATGATGTAAAAGTCACCATCAATAACGGAATTGCTGTCACGAAGGTTACTCAGGTATTTAAGAATACCGAGAAGAGGCAAGTGGAAGCGTTATATACGTTTCCTGTGCCAAAAGGAGCATCAGTTGCCAATTTCAGCATGTGGATAAATGGCAAGGAAATGATAGGTGAAGTCTTGGAGAAGAAACGGGCACGCGAGATATATAATAGTTATAAGGTAAAGAAACGTGATCCTGGTTTGCTGGAGCAGATGGATTATAAAACGTTTGAGATGCGTATATTCCCGATTGCTGCCGGTGCTGAACAGAAGGTTGAAATTACATATTATCAGGAAATGGATTTTGATCACGATTGGATAAATTACGTCTATCCATTGGCAACAACAGCTAAAGCTAATGTTGATTCGCAAACACACGGAAAATTTGCAATCACATTTGAAATTAAATCTGAGGTTCCCATCAAGCAGGTTGAAAGTTCAAGCCATGCTGATGACTTTATTATTGTTGGGCATTCAGACTCATACTATCAAGCTAGCTTGGAAACTACCGGCGGCGAGTTGAATCGTGATGTTGTGCTTGCTTGTGAAATGATGCGTCCGAAAAGCGGGATGGATTTGATTACATCGAAAGAATCCGGTGAAGATGGATACTTTTGCATGACAGTTACAGCTGGTGAAGATCTCGGCAAGCTAGATACCGGCATGGACTATGTTTTTCTGATTGATATATCCGGTAGCATGGGCAATGACCGTAAATTGGCAATGTCAAAAAATTCTGTTGCGAGCTTTATTAAGTCGTTAAGCAGAGATGATCGTTTTGATGTTATGACATTTAACATAAAACCAAATGCACATTTTGGATCGCTTCAAAATGCTACAGCAGAAAACATTGTGGCGGCAGTTGATTTTATGTCATCGCAAAAAGCTAGAGGCGGAACAGTTCTTGATCCGGCAATGTCGGTTGCATATAAATATGCAGACCCAGACCGCACTTTGAACGTAGTGATTCTTAGTGATGGTATGACTGAACAACGTGAAAGAAAAATATTGCTCAATAGAATAAAAGCCAGACCTCGTAATGCACGTGTATTCTGTATTGGTGTTGGTAATAATGTTAACCGCCCATTACTTCAGCAGATGGCAAAGGACTCCGGCGGGATTGCCGAGTTTATTTCAAGAGGAAGCAATTTTGCAAGAATGGCAGATGCGTTCAGACGTAAGCTTATACATCCGGCAGCAACTGATCTTGATGTTAGATTCGAAGGAATCAAGGTCTATGATGTCGAACCTAAGATATTGCCTAACTTATATTACGGTGCACCAATTAGAGTTTATGGTCGCTATAAAGGCAACGGGAAAACAAAAGTTAAACTGAATGCAGATATTCAAGGGGTTGCCTTAACTATGAATCAAACATTCAACTTTCCGGCAACGAACGATGATAATCCGGAGGTTGAGCGTATGTGGGCATGGAAACGAATAGATAGCTTATTAAAAATGGCTGATAGAAACGGTAGTAGAGATTCTGTTACTGCTCAGGTAGTATCATTGGGCGAGATGTATTCGATAGTAACTGAATATACATCATTTCTAGTGCTGGAAAATGACAACGAATATAAACGCTGGAAAATAAAAAGACTCAATCAGAGAAGAATAAAACGTGATCGTAATGCGCAGAAACAGTTACGTGACAGCCTTGATGAAGCACGTCGTATGGCATCATCTGATATTGGACCACAGGAAGCCCGTGACGTAGAAAGCGTGCAGCAGGTTGCTAATAATGTTCCGGCAACACAGCAACAACAAGTTCGGCAGACACAGCAGACTAGTCAGCCGCATAAATCATCACATAGACGTAGAAGAAATTTATCGCCCGGAACAGGCCCGGTGGGGTTGATCTTTCTTGGTGCAGTTGCCTGGATGAACAGAAAGAAGAAACAAATACGTGGATAGATTATCCGAGTGTGTGGGCGAGAGATCGCCCGCATACTCAAAAAAAAGATGATTCTGTCACAAAAATCTCACTGGATACAAAAATGAAAACGATAGCAAAAAACTTTTTTACTGATAAAATAATTCATCGCTTAGAACTTTGGTTGTTCCTGGCGGTGATTTGTATAATTAATATTCCGATGCTCTTTGGTCATCAGTTTTATAATTATATTTTTTCCCCGGCAGAGGTTGGTGCGGGGGAATGGTGGCGGGTTATAACTTATCCTTTCATCCATGTTTCCTGGTATCATTTATTGCTTGATGTAGGTGCGTTTATGCTTTTGTATCACGGAATATTAGAGCCGTCTTGGTTAAAGCGAGTTTTGTATGTGGTTTTTTGTGCGATAGGTAGCCTTGGGATTTCGATGTTATCACCGGAAATATTTGACGGAGGCCTTTGTGGATTATCCGGTATAGCACATGGTCTGATGGCGGTGAGTGCATTAGAGATTGCTACATCATCGGCTGATATTAAATTACAGCGTATAGGAATAATTGGACTGTGGGTAGTAGTCATAAAAAGTATTATAGAGGTATTAACAGGTAAAGTTATGTTTGCTTTTTTACACCTTGGTGATGTGGGAACGCCACTAACGATTTGTCATGCTGGTGGTGTACTTACCGGGATAATTGCATTTGTTGTTCTTAGACAAAGTGATTTTATAACCCGTCTTTGCAGGGCTTAGCCTTTTGTACACCTAGTCCTTTTCACTTCGACGACTAAATGTGAGAGACTAAGTGTGGAAATGACTGTGAAAAAGACTGGTACAAAAAAAGCCGGACTGATTGCTCAGTCCGGCTTTGGTTTGTGTTTTTTATTGTTCAGCCATTTTTTCTAGTTTGGCGAAGCGTTCTTCGACAATTCTATCGGCTGTGGCTAGTAGCTCTTTTGAGTTTTCCGGTTTGGTGGTTGTTAGTACACGGAACCGGTTTTCTTTTAGAGCATGTTCACTGAATTTCATGGTTGGCTTTTTGCTGTCCAATATGAATGGGTTTTTGCCTTGAGCTGTTAGGTCAGGGTTGTAACGGTATAGTGGATAATGACCGGATTTTACGGCATCATCCTGTTCTGCGTATCCCTTTTTCATATCGATACCATGTGCAATACAGTGTGAGTATGCAATGATCAGTGAAGGTCCGTCGTAAGCTTCTGCTTCGATGAATGCCTTTACTACTTGATTTGCATTTGCTCCCATTGCAACTGTGGCTACGTATACATCACCATAAGTCATTGCCATTAGTCCGAGTTCCTTCTTCATTGAAGGTTTGCCGGAGGCAGCAAACTTAGCTACGGCACCCATTGGAGTTGCTTTTGAGGCTTGTCCACCGGTGTTGGAATATACTTCGGTATCAAGTACGAGTACGTTGATGTTACGTCCTGATGCCAAGGTATGATCTAAACCACCGTAACCGATGTCATAAGCCCAGCCGTCACCACCAACAATCCAGATGGATTTCTTGACGAGGTAATCGGCAAGTGTGAATAGGTTTTTACAGCTTGCACAATCGCATTTTTCGAGTTGAGTTTTTAGCTCTGCAACACGTTTTCGCTGTGCTTCGATTAGGTTCTTTGTTGATTGATCAGCGTCAAGTACGGCTGTTAGAAGGTCATTTGAAACTTCACTACAGCATTCCTCTGTTTTGATTGTTTCGGCAAGTTCACGTGCATAAGCGGTGAACTTATCTACTGTCAGACACATACCAAGACCAAACTCTGCGTTATCTTCGAAGAGTGAGTTGGACCATGCAGGACCACGTCCATCTGGACGTGTACAGTATGGTGTGGTTGGTAGGTTACCACCGTAGATTGATGAACAACCTGTTGCATTTGCAATTAACGCCCGGTCACCAACGAGCTGTGTTAGCAACTTGATGTATGGTGTTTCCCCACAACCTGCACAAGCACCGGAGAACTCAAATAATGGCTGTGCCATCTGGCTTCCTTTTATTGTTGCAACATTGTAAAGGTCTGAATCTACTTCAGGTACAGTGAGGAAGAATTCAAAGTTTGTTTCTTCTTGCTCACGGATTGGAAGTTGTGGTTCCATGTTGATTGCACGACGACCTGTTTCCTGTTTATTTTCGTCACGTTCGCGACCAGGGCACATTTCAACGCAAATTCCGCAACCGGTACAATCTTCAGGAGCAACCTGAACAGTGTATTTCATGCCAGCATAATCTTTGCCCTTAGCGTCAAGTGATTTGAAGCTTTCAGGAGCGTTATCAAGTGCTTTTGGATCATAAGCTTTGATACGTATTGCGGCATGTGGGCAAACTAATGAACAGCGTCCACATTGGATACATAGGCTGTTGTCCCAAGCTGGTACATCAACTGCGATATTACGTTTTTCGTATTGTGTAGTTGAGGTTGGCCATGTTCCATCAGCAGGCATCTTGCTTACTGGTAGCGAGTCTCCTTCTTGACGCATTAGTACTGCTGTTACATCTTGAACAAAGTCAGGAGCATCAGCAGATACGGTTAATGGCATTTTAACTTTGCCAGCAACTGCGGCAGGAACTTCTACCTTTGCCAGACCTGCTACTGCACCATCAACGGCACTGTAGTTCATTTGAACAACTGCATCACCTTTTTTGCCGTACGATTTCTTGATAGCATTCTTTAAGGAAGCTACAGCTTGTTCGCTAGGTAAAATACCGGATATTTCAAAGAAGCATGCCTGCATGATAGTATTGATACGTGCACCAAGTCCGAGATCATGTGCAATTTTGATTGCATCGATTACGTAGAATTTGATTTTTTTATCAATAATTTGCTGTTCGATTTTGTCCGGCATGTGATCCCAAACTTCTTCTGCGGAATAGGGGCTGGCGAGTAGGAATACTGATTCATCTTTGGCGTTTGCCAGCATGTCATATTTTTCCAAGAAGGAGAAGTTATGGCATGCAACGAAATCGGCATGTGTACATAGGTATGGACTACGAATGAGTTTTTTGCCGAAACGTAGATGTGACACTGTCATTGCACCGGCTTTTTTCGAGTCATATACGAAGTACCCCTGTGCATAGTTGTCTGTATCTGTACCAATGATCTTGATTGAGTTTTTGTTGGCACCAACAGTACCATCAGATCCTAAACCATAGAACATACATTCAAAACTGTCGGAATCGGCAATGTGCCAAGACGTATCTACTTCAAGACTTGTGTTGGTTACGTCGTCGTTGATACCGATGGTGAAGTGGTTTTTAGGAGTTTCGGCTGAAAGGTTGTCAAATATAGCTTTAACCATTGCCGGTGTGAATTCTTTTGAACCTAGGCCATAACGTCCGCCAAGAACTCTTGGCCATCCGCCAGTATACCATTTGTTTTCCATGGCTTCGCCGAGAGCGGAGCGTACATCAATATAAAGCGGTTCGCCAATTGAGCCAGGCTCTTTTGTGCGATCAAGTACGGCAATTGATTTAACTGATGCAGGAAGTGATGCGGCAAAAGCTTTTACGTCAAAAGGACGGTAGAGACGTACTTTTACTAATCCGACTTTTTCACCAGTTGTGTTCATGTATTCAACAACTTCATGCACAGTTTCTGCACCTGAGCCCATGATAACAATAATTTTTTCTGCATCAGGAGCACCAACATAATCAAATAGATTGTATTGACGACCTGTCATTTTTGCAAGTTTGTCCATGTTCTTTTGAACGATACCAGCTGTTGCGTCATAGTATTTGTTGACTGTTTCGCGTCCTTGGAAGAATACGTCAGGGTTTTGTGCGGTACCGCGAATGGATGGGTGATCTGGTGTTAGTCCGCGTTCGCGATGTGCAAATACCATTTCGTCATCTATCATAGCACGGATTGTTTCGCGTGATACTTGGTCAACTTTTTGAATCTCGTGTGAGTTACGGAATCCGTCAAAGAAATGTACGAACGGGATTCTTGATTCTAATGTTGATGCATGGGCAAGAAGAGCCATATCGCCGATTTCTTGAATGCTACTTGCGGCAAGTAAAGCCCAGCCGGTCGAGCGAACGGACATTACGTCGGAATGGTCGCCGAAAATGGATAGAGCCTGACATGCAATTGAGCGGGCTGATACATGGAATACTGCAGCAGTAAGTTCGCCGGCAATTTTGTACATGTTAGGAATCATTAGTAGCAATCCCTGGGATGCTGTAAATGTTGTTGTCATAGAGCCTGCGGTAAGTGCACCGTGAACTGCACCGGCAGCACCACCTTCGGATTGCATTTCGACTACATCAGGGATGGTTCCCCAGATATTCTTTACACCGGCAGCACTGAGTTCGTCTGCAGTTTCACCCATCGCAGAAGATGGCGTGATTGGATAAATTGCACACACTTCGCTGAGTGCATGAGCTACCTGAGCGGCGGCTGTATTACCGTCAATCATAATCATATTTTTATCTGACATTTGTTTCTCCTTGTTTGCCGGTGTTGTATGCCGGACACGTTAGCACCCTCTTTAGTTCGCATATCGTTGTGATAATTGATGTCCAGAGGGTGCTTTAAATTTTGTTTAATTATAAAGTTTTACGAAGGTCATCAATCTGTCCTGCACTGCCGAGTACTTCATTTTTATGAACAATATATTTTGCATATTCGCTCATGAAAATTTTACCAGCAGGGCGCAGGTCAAAACCTTCAGGATTATCACGGAAGTATTCACGATGTACGCGACACCATACCAAGCGACCATCAGTATCAATGTTTACTTTCGTTACACCCATTGGTGCAGCTTTAGAAATATCTTCTTCTGCAACACCTTTAGCACCACCAAGCTTGCCGCCTGCTGCGTTGATGCGTTCAACTTCGTCCTGAGGAACAGAGCTTGAACCGTGCATTACAATAGGAAATCCTGGTACTAGAGCAGCAATTTCTTTGATTACTTCGAAGTGTAGTCCTTGTGAACTTGTGAATTTGTATGCACCGTGGCTTGTACCAAATGCACAGGCAAGGCTATCGCAACCACTACGTTCGATAAATTCTTTAGCTTCGGAAGGAACTGTCAAGTTAGCACTTTCTTCGCTTACTACGATATCTTCTTCTACGCCACCGAGCTGACCAAGTTCAGCTTCTACAGAAATACCTTTGGCATGAGCGGCATCAACTACACGTTTTGTGATAGCGATGTTTTCGTCAAATGATTCATGGCTGGCATCAATCATAACAGAGCTGTAGAAGCCGCTGTTGATACAATCCATGGCAACTTCTTCTGTACCGTGGTCCAGATGGACAGCAAAAATAGCTTCAGGAAAGATTTCATCGGCAGAACGGATCATGCCTTCGAGCATACGTTTATCTGTATAAGCACGTGCGCCACGGGAAAGTTGGATGATGAAAGGGGCTTTGCTTTCAATGCAACCCTGGAATAGACCCATAATTTGTTCAGCGTTGTTGATGTTGTAACCACCCACTGCATATTTGCCATACGCATGGTCAAATAGTTGTTTTGTTGTAACGATCATTATTAACTTCTCCTTTGTATTTATTTAATTTCAATACCTTATAGTATATAACAAAAACTTGGTTCTCATAAAAGACGTGGCAAACTATAGCGAAATACGATGATAGGTCAATCTAAATCCGCAGATTACGCAGATTTTCGCAGATTAAAAAGAAGGGTGATCCGCAGATTACGCAGATTTTCGCAGATTAAAAAGAAGGGTGGTCCGCAGATTACGCAGATTTTCGCAGATTACTGCCTGCTTGTTGTAGCGGCAAAGCCCTCTACATTGTGTCCACTGCGTGGACGATTGGCCCCATCCTTCGCTCTTCGAGCTACGGAGGGCACAGCAGAGACGGCTAACGCTACATCTTTAAATGCAGTTACAATTTCAGTTGCCCGGCAAGTTGACCGCAGGCGGCGGAAATATCGTTGCCACGGCTGTGGCGGATGATTGTAAGGTGGCCTGATTTACATAGGATATCCATGAACTTTTGTGTAGTTTCTGGTGAAGACTGTTTATAGGGTAAGTCTGGGGTTTCGTTATATGGGATAAGGTTTATTTTACAGTTAAATCCTTTTAATTGTTTGGCTAAACATGCGGCATCGGCTTCGCTGTCGTTTATTCCTTTAAGAAGAATATATTCTATTAGTATTTGTCGACCCTGTTCGGCAGATAGCTCTCGGCAGTTGGCAAGCAGGTCTTTTAGCGGATATTTTTTATTTATTGGCATAAGTTCAGTTCTCATTGCTTCATCTATAGCGTGTAGTGAGATTGCTAAGTTTACGTTACTTATTTTTGCTAGTTCCATAAGTTTGGGGGTGATGCCGCAGGTTGAAATGGTTATTTTACGGTCTGAAAAGCCCAGTCCTTTTTCATCTTGTAGTATTTCTAATGCTTTTAGGGTGTTTTCGTAGTTGGCTAGAGGTTCGCCCATGCCCATGAATACTATGTTGTTGATGTGCTGGTGGATGGTTTTTACTTCTTTTATGACAAATAGTACTTGACCGACAATTTCTGATGATTGTAGGTTGCGTTTTAAGCCGATGGTTGAGGTGAGGCAAAATTTACAGCCCATTGCACATCCTGCTTGTGCTGATATGCATAGTGTGTTCCGTCCGTTGCTTGGGATAAGTACGCTTTCGATAATATTGTCATCGGCAAGTTTAAATGCGTATTTAATGGTACCGTCGTCGGATATTTCCCTTTTATGTAGCAACATTTCTGTAATAAATGAGATTTTGTTTAGTTTGGATAGGAATTTTCTTGAGATATTATGCATTTGGCAAAATTTAGAAGTAGGTCGGTAAAGATGCGAGAAAAGTTGATCTGCTTTTGATGCCGGTTCGTTAATACTGGCGGCTAGTTCTTTCAGTTCAGGCAAAGTAAGGTTTTTAAGGTTTATTAAGTCTAACATAAATATTCTATTCTCCGGACAAACGGTTTAATTTTTAAACAACATTTATGTAACGTCACCACTGGGCTTGTCTCAGTGGGACGATGATTACCTCGCTAAAAACAGATATCACAACTCCCCTCCCCACCATTTGTGCCGCAAAGCGGCACAAATGGTGGGAAGGGGGTGTTACCTCAGGCTATGTTAGTTTTCAATCAATGCTCCACTGGGACAAGCCCTGTGGTGGCATAACACGGCAGCTACATAGACGGCAATCCCTGAAACTCCCTACAGGAACAGGCCCCGTGAGCTTGTCCCACTGGTGGTATATCCCCAAATCTATATATTTTTGAGAACTTACGACAAACGTAAAATAAACGGTTTAATATTCAGTACTATAAATCCTTATATAACCTATAAGCAAGAAAACTATAAAATATATTTTAAGATAAATGTCTTGTAATATGTTTGTTGCGGGAGTAATGTGTGGCACGATAAGTCGTGTGATTTTTCTCACTGTATTATGATGAAGTGATTAATTATGAAAAAAAAGATCAGTTATATTAAGTTTATTAAGTTATGGGGGCTGGTATTATTGCTTTCATTAGGGATAAGCATAATTTCGATTGATGTTTTTAGTACATATCGCGATTTTAATATCAGTGCAAAAAAAATGCGTACTGATTACATTGAACAGCAGATGCAGATAATTAAGCGGGAGGCTGAGCGGTTTGTTGATTTAATTGATGTAAATAGACGAAAAATCATCACTAATGAAAGAAAAAAACTTAAATCAAGAGCTTATGTTGCATGTAGTATAGCACAGAATATTTATCAACAAAACAAAGATATTAAATCGGATACTGAAATAAAAAAGGTCATTATAGATGCTTTACGTACAATAAGATTTGACCAGAATCAGGGTTATTATTTTATTTATTCTTCAGATGGAACAAAAATTCTATGTAAAAATGATCCGGAGCTTGAAGGGAAGAATTTTTTTGACAGTCAGGATGTTGCAGGAAACTATTATGTTAAAGATATGATTAAGATTTCGGAAGAGTCAGAACAAGGTTTTTATGAGTTCTTCCGTAATAAACCAGATAAAAATGGTGATCGGTATAGAAGGGTAGTATATGTTAGAATGTTCAAGCCGTATAACTGGATTATTGGAACTGGTTTTTATATGGATGATGCTGAGAAGCTAGTTAAGGCTAATTTCTTAGAACGAGTTAATAGCACTCATTACGGGAGAAATGGATACTTTTTTGCCATTAACTGGAAGGGTGTCGTGCTAGCACATAGTACCCAGCCTACACACATAAATAGAAACATGTGGGATTTGGCTGATAGTAAAGGAACAAAATTTGTTCAGAAACTTATTGCGGTTTCCAAATACAAGCATGGTGGTTGTGTAAAATACTGGTGGCACAAACCAGAAAGTGAAGATGAACGCCAGAAGATTACATTTGCTGTGGGCTTGCCGGAATGGGGGTGTTGTTTGGCAACGGGTGTATATTTAGATGATATTGAGCCGATTATATTAGCAAAACAAGCGATATTAAATCAACAGATCAAGAAAAAGCTTCTGTTGTTTATTGCTTTTATTACTGTAACAATTCTGCTGTTCTTGTGGTTCTTTAATAGAGTTAGTGCAAGGCTTGACAAAGATTTTAGTCAATTTATTGCATTCTTCAAGAGAGCGGTACATTCTAATGAGCCGGTAGACCATAGGGCTATAAAGTTTTCAGAGTTTGATGAGTTGGCGATTAGTGCTAATGAAATGTTGCAAGATAAAATATTCGCAAGACAAGCTCTTGATAATGAGAAAGAACAACTTGCTGTTACCTTGCATTCTATTGGTGACGGGGTTATTACAACAGACACTGCTGGGCGTATTGAGTTGATGAATACGGTCGCTGAGGATATTACCGGCTGGCGTATGGCTGAGGCTGCGGGCAAGATGTTGCCGGAAGTGTTTTGTATTATACATGAAGAGACAAGGGAAATAGTGATCAATCCCGTAGATCGGGTTTTAGCAAAAGGACATATTGTCGAGTTGGCAAGCGATTCTATTTTGATTTCTAAGGATGGTAAAGAGTATTATATTTCTGATAGTGCGGCACCTATAAGGGGGGCAGATAGCAGTATTCGTGGTGTCGTTTTGGTTTTCCGTGATGTAACAACTCAACGAAAGGCTGAGTCTGCACTGCTTAATGCCAAGAAGCTTGAGTCAATTGGAGTACTCGCTGGTGGCATTGCCCATGATTTTAATAATGTCCTTACGGGTCTTTTTGGCAATATTGAACTAGCAAAGTGTGAATTGTTGAAAGAACATAGCTCATATCAATACATAGAAATGGCAGAACAGGCTCTGAGTAGGGCTAAAAATTTAACAAAGCAACTTTTAACTTTTGCGAAAGGTGGGGTTCCTATTCTAGCCGCAGTAGAGTTGCAGGATGTGGTTACTGAGTCCGTAAAGTTTAATCTAAGTGGAAGTAATGTAAAGGCTCAGTTTAACTTGCCCGATGATTTGTGGCAGGTTAAGGCTGACAAAGGTCAGCTCAATCAGGTGGTTGCCAATTTAACAATTAATGCTGATCAGGCGATGCCGCAGGGTGGCACTTTATGTATTGATGCTGAAAATGTTAAGAACATTTCCGATTCTGCACATCCCGAATTGTCTGGAGATTTTGTTAAACTTACTATTAGCGATAATGGCTGTGGTATTGCGGCAAAAGATTTAGATAAGATTTTTGATCCATATTTTAGTACAAAACAATCCGGCAATGGCTTAGGACTAGCAACTGTACAGAGCATTATTGCTAAGCATAATGGTGATATTAGTGTTGTTTCTACGGTGGGTGTTGGTACAACATTTACAGTTCTATTGCCGGCAGAGAAATCTTCTGAGAAACTTAATAAAGCAACCAAAATTGAAGTTATAAGAAAAACAGAATCTCCATTGGGGCATATATTGGTAATGGATGATGAAGAAATAATTATAAAAATATCAAAGGCTATGTTGAAAGCGTGTGGCTATACTTGCGAGTCTGCCCGTGATGGTGTTGAGGCACTTGAAAAATATATTGCTGCGGATAAGGCAGGGACTCCATTTGATATAGTGATTATGGATCTAACCATTCCTGGTGGTATGGGCGGTAAGGATGCGATTAATAAGTTTTTAGAGGTAAACTCAGATGTTAAGGTTATTGTCTCTAGTGGTTATTCCGTTGATCCGGTATTGGCGAATTATACGGATTATGGATTTAAGGGACGCCTAGTTAAGCCGTTTAGAATTAACGATTTGGCACGTGAACTTGCCGATGTTATTCAGATGTAGTTGCTTGTTTCTTGCCACGAATGCACGAATTTATTACGAATGTGTGTTGCTCAGTTTTGCCACGAATGCACGAATTGTAAAAGATTTTTTTAATATATTTCTGAAAAATCTATGTCCGGTACTGTATCCGTCTTAACCGCTGGAATATCTATAATAACAGGTGGGTAGTTATGGGTTTTTAGGGCGTTTTTGAATATGTTTCTGGAATCTTCGGTGATAATTGGATTAGTGGCGTTATGCAGATTGTAGGCGATGCCCAGCAGGTTGATATTGTTTTGCTTTAAGAGTTCTATGGACATGAGGGTATGATTGATGCTGCCTAGAGTCGCTGAACTGACAAGTATGACGGGGTAATCCCGTTCTGTAATGAAGTCAATAACTGTTGTGTTGTCATTTAATGGTACATATAGCCCGCCAACACCTTCGACGATTACGAAATCATATTTTTTTGCCAGTTCATCCGTTGCCGCATTTATTTTTGAGATTTCTATTTCCGTTGCCGCTAGTTTTGCCGCAAGATGCGGTGACATAGGAGGCTCGAAAATATAAGGGCAGGTAAGACCGATTTTATCTTCCGCCGTGAGTTCGATTCCCATTAAGTCACGATGTGTTGTAATATCTTCCGATAGATCAACACAACCGGTTTGTGCGATTTTCTGAGTAATAACGGAGTGTCCCTGTTTGTGCAGATAGCGTGCAAATAGTCCGGCAACGAATGTTTTGCCTACGTCAGTGCCTATGCCGGTTATGAATATGATGTTGGAATTCATTTTGCTGTTAATTTTAATATATTTATGGGTATGAAACTTGTTTAGGGATTTTTGAGTAAACTTGCTGTCCTAGCCAGCCGGCTACCACTTCTTGAAATTCAGGGTCATTCATATAGCGTGCAAATAGGTCTTCGTTCATGTCCATGCGTTCAATGAATAGGGATTCAAGTATCTGTTTGAAAACGAGTTGAAATTTCCCGATAGGATTATTCTCAGCCGCCTGTTTAAGTGCATCCATGCGACTTGCAGTCTCTGTCATCTGATCAAAGAAAAGCTGATCAGCCTCATTGAGTTCTTCGCCAAATCGCTCGTTAATGATATCTATTAATTTGGAGAGTTGCACATTATCTTCTCTAACGGCACCGCTACCAACCTCTTTTGGTCCATCAAGAGGCTTTGCAAGTCCATCATTCAGGCTAATTGATCCTTCGCTGATTTTCTGTAGGCGGTAATATTCAAGTTGAACTTCATCATCAAACTGATACCCCGGTCCGGATTTACGCTTTGGCAATTTGAGTGACAAATGTTTCAGATACGTATAAAGCTTTTCCAAGTCGCTATCTTGATATGGTATAACCTGACTGAGAAATCCATAAAGATTGCGAAATGCGTATAGTTTGCCTCGCCATAATTCTGCTTCATCTTCTTCGGCATCCTGTAACAGCTTAAAGCGATTAGCGGCTTTGTCTAATATAGCATTCATGGTCTTGTGGTCGGAGGCACTTTGACGCTGTTTAGGTGCGAAAAACACCATGCAGAATTCATTTATTTCCTCCTGTAGATATATGCCGGACTCATCCAATTCAGCTTTAATATCATAAAGGCGTTCCGGCTCAACATCTTCCCCCATGGTTGCACCATCGTAATATACTTTGAATGCCTCTTGAATTTCATCCGGATTATTCACAAAATCCAGAACAAAAGTTCCATCTTTAAGAGGGTGGGTACGGTTAAGTCTTGACAGTGTCTGCACAGCCTGAATGCCTGCCAGACGCTTATCCACATACATAGTGTGCAGTAAAGGTTGGTCAAAACCGGTTTGGTATTTTTCTGCTACAAGCAAAACCTGATAATCTATTGTCGCAAACTCGTCAGGCAAATCTTTTTCCCGTATGCCGTTGTTCATTTCTGTTTCTGTATAGGTTTTTCCCGGAATCTTATCATCGACAACACTACCGGAAAAAGCAACCAAACTCTTTATTGGATAACCTTTTTTTGCTATGAGCTTGTCGAAAGCCTGTTTATAACGAACAGCTTCCAGTCGTGACCCGGTAACTACCATCGCTTTTGCATGCCCCCCGATCTTATGGCGGGTGAAGTTTTGAAAATGCTCAACCATAATAGAAGTTTTCTGAGAAATATTATATGGATGCAGACGCATATATCGACTAAGTGCTTTTGCGGCTTTCTTGCGCTCAACATTGGGGTCGTCTTCACATGCTTTTAGAAGTTTGTAATAAGTTTTATATGTGACATAATTTTGCAAAACATCTTCAATAAACCGCTCTTCAATAGCCTGCCGCATTGTATATTTATCAAATGATTTTCCATTACGGCCAAACAGTTTAAGGGTTTTATGTTTCGGTGTGGCTGTAAATGCAAAAAAGCATAGATTAGGTTGCTGTTCCCGCTTGGCCATGCTGCGATACATTTTCTCAAGGTTTGATTCGCCTTCTTCCTGTGCAATTTTCTTTGCTTTCTTGCGTAACTCTTCTCCCCCTAGGACCCCTTTTAGTTCTGTGGCGGTTTCTCCGGATTGTGAACTATGGGCTTCATCTACAATGACAGCACATTTACGAGTTGGCAGGTGGGTTCTTTCTTCGCCACTTTCTTCGGACATTTTTAACAGTTGCTGAGATACAAATGGAAATTTTTGAAGTGTGGTAATAATTATAGGTACAGCATTTTTCAATGCTTCAGCCAATTGTCTGGAATCCTCATCAATCTTCAATACTACACCTTGACGGTGGTCAAACTGATAAATAGTGTTTTGTAACTGCTGATCAAGAACAATACGGTCGGTTACAACGATAACGCTGTCAAAAACACGCTCATCGTTCACATTATGTAGGCTGGAAAGACGATGAGCCAGCCAGCCAATGGTATTACTTTTTCCGCTTCCCGCCGAATGTTCAATAAGATAATTATGCCCCGGTCCCTCCTTTGCCGCCGTCATCACTAAAGAGCGAACAGCTTGTAGCTGGTGATAACGAGGAAAGATCATGGTTTCCTTCTTTACCTTTCGCCCGTTATCAGTGCGTCTCTCTTCAATCTGTACATGCAGGAACCGTGCTAAAAGATCCAATAGACTGTCGCGCTGCAAGACCTCTTCCCACAGGTATGCGGTGCGATAGTTGCGGCCATGGGGATCAGAAGGATTTCCTGCACCACCATCTCGCCCTTTATTAAAAGGCAGAAAATGCGTGGCACTGCCTGCCAGACGTGTAGTCATGTGAACCTCTTCGGTATCCACAGCAAAATGGACAAGCGTACGTTTCTTAAATGAGAATATCTTTTCCCGGTGGTCTCTATCATTACGATACTGATGAATGGCATTGGCTGCAGTCTGCCCGCTGAGTGGATTTTTCAGTTCCATTGTAACCACAGGTATGCCATTCACGCTTAAAGTAACATCAAGTGATTTTTCATTCTTGGGACTGAAATGCAGCTGTCTGGTTAATCCCATTGTATTTGCAGCATAGCGGGTTTTCAGGGCCGGATTCAGACCATGTGCCGGCTTGAAAAAAGCAATCCGCAATGTTTTACCGTAGCACTTGAATCCATGCCGTAACGTTGCCAATATACCATGTGAATCCAGCCATCTGCATAGAGCCGCAATAACCCGCTCGCCAGTCTTGTCGCCATGCAAAGCTTCCAGTTTACTCCATACTTCCGGCTGGGTTTCTCTGATAAAGTCTAAAGCGACCTCAGGAAATATAGCAAGTTCACGGTCAAAATCACTTGAGCTATGCTGCTCATATCCATTAGCCAGCAATACTTCTTCTATCGCACCTTCAAAAGCTTTTTCTGTGGTCTGTTTCATTGTGATTCTAAATATTTATAGTTTCTTTTGCCGCATGCACCCAACTCTTTAATTTATCAACTAATTCAGGCGAAAATTCTCCGCAGAAATCAACAATTCGACAGCGGTCAAATAATATACCGGCATCAATGCTTAAACCGTTTCTTTTTGTTGGGTTAATAGCCTCAGATACAAAAAATGCTCTTACGGGATCAAGGTGCAGTGATCCGCTCATAAATTTTTTAATAAAGTTACTTGGTTGCAATTGTGCGACAGAATCATGCCAACTTGTGCCTGTCTTACATTGGCCAAATACAATCAGTTTCCCCGGATTGGCATCAGAGAACGGTATCCAACCAACGGCATCCAACTTGCCGTCCTGAGTATGTCTGACAGCCCCATCAGGACAGCCATAACCGGCACCCTCCCCAATTTTACCGCAAAGGTCATTTATCTTCTCTTTAAATCCTCCGGATGTTGCTGTTCCGAAAACTAGCGACTCGGCACGTTCAGCGCCTAAATATGTTTTGAGGGCTTCTGCTGAAAGTTCTTCAAGCAGAAGACTGCCGTCAATTTCTGCATGCTTGCGATTATCAGACATGTTGAATCTAGTCGAAAGCAATAAATAGATATATGCGATATTTTGCGGATTGGTTTCGTCATAACTCAGTCGGCATACGGTTCCTGCTGAATTTTGCAAATTAAAAGGATAAGCACAATCATTTCCGCATGACTTTTTTCTTGTATCTATTTCGTTCAGTGCCTCGTCAAGTATACCCTCAATCTCTACATCGCTGTCTTCACAGCCTATATTGTAATCATTGTCACTTGGCTGGGACAAATACTGTTCGATTTCCCGTTGTGAGGCAGCACCGGTTTTTAGAGCCAGAATTTCAATAAAATCGGCAAGCTCGGAAATAGATGAATTTTCTGTTGGTAGGTTATCAGGCAGACGAAACATATTCAGCTGTCCTCGCTAATACGATTTTTCTGTTTATCCATCTTGCGTTCCATCTGCTCGTAGAGATCATCGGCAAGGTTGGCTACACTTCCCGCAATTTTTAATAGATCAGTTGAATTGTTGAATCCGGTTGACATATGTTTATGTGCCTTTTGCAGACCTCGTTTCGCCTCCAGCAGAGATTCCTCAAAAACTGTACCTGAAGGGCGGCTTAGTTCATAGGCAACTGTGAGATCATGTGTAGCCCTGAGAGTGGAAATCGCTTCTCGGCTTGCTATTACTTTATCTAGGTGCTTCAGGTCGGGATTCTGACTTTTTATAACCGGTGGTTCTTTTTCACTTCTGCTTCCATAAAGCCATTTGCACAGCTCGCCTAACTCTTCAAGTTTATCTTCAGGTACAGGCTTTTTCGCCTCTTCGTCCAAAGGGCTGACATTGATGAAATTCTTTATGCCGTCGCGATCCAATCCCGTGTAAAGGTGTGAAAAAGCTAATCGTGTATTCCAGCGGTCATCTCTATCATATACACCGCTTTGTTCCGCCTGTTCCAGAACCATCAAGCCGCGATACAGCTTTTGCACTGTTCTGTGACGGTCACCAATCTGCTCTGAAATTTGCGCTAACGGAATGCCCGATTCATGATGCACCTTGGCAATATATGCGGCTTTGGCATAACTCGACCACTTTGCCGGACCGTTTACATGTTTGAATCCAAGATATCGCCAGGCATTATCCCGACTTGAGACGATACAGGGAACTGATTCTATCTGCATTTTGATTGCTTCATCTATAGCGGGAACCGTCCATCCATTATTTTCGGCTATTGCAGGATCAAGCAGAACACGCAATGCCGCCAATCTGCGGTTGCCTTCTATCACAATGTTTTTTCCGGCTTCTTCCGCAATAATCAGAGCTTCATGCGGAAAAAATCCACTTGCGGCAATGGATTGGACAATTTCCATTACATCCATGGTTTCCCATAAAACTTTCAGTAAGTCTTCATCTGTGGCATTTGACTTGATTCCATATTCAATCAGTCGCGGGTTTTTGCGGTCAAAATCAAGCTCTTTGACTTCTATTGATCTTATTTCTTTATTCATGCTGCAGCCTCTTTTCTTTTCTTTTCAAAATACTGGCTTGGAAGTGTTACCTTCGCCGATGAAATTATTAATTCTTTAGCAATCCTCTTGGATTGTAGAGAATACCGTAAAGATTGTCTACATATCTTCTGTCCATTGTATATTTCTTGAATCAGCGGGGTGTCATCGTATGAAAGCACCCAGTGAAGTTTTTTCTGCTGCAAGAGGTATCGGGCGATTGCTCTATGATCCTTTTCGTTGTAAATGTTCATATAAAGCTTGTCGGCTTTGTTTACATAGGGCGGATCAAGGTAGGCAAAAGCCCCGGAGCGACCTCTTCCTTTCGGAAGCTGTTGTTTAAGAAACTTTATGGCATCTTCATTGTAAACATTTATGTAATTTTTCATCATCGCTATTGTTATAATGCGCTCAGCAAGTTTTTCACGATTAAAACGCACATCCAGTTTCCAGTTTCCTTTTTGCTGTTTCCCGCCAATCGGCCCTGCACCCTGCAATATGCCGGAGCGATTACAACGGTTCATATAAAATGCGGCAAATCCGATTTTAAATCCGGAATGATTTTCCGGGTTGTCGCATATTTTCTTCTGTCGTCCCCATTCATCCAATGTTAACGGGATTGAAAAGATATTATCCACAAAACGATCCTTCTCCGTTAATACATTTTTCCAAAACGAATAAATACGGATGTCGGCATCATTGATATGTATTTCAGATATAACACCGTTTTTCAAAAGAGTCAGTGCCGCCCCCGCACCTCCGGCATAAGGCTCAAAATAGCTGCATCCACGCAAATTATTCAGATCAATAACATCTTCGAGAAATGGCGCAATCGCGGCCTTCCCGCCCGGATACCTTAATGGACTCAATGGCTGTTTCATGATTTTAAATACTGTTTTGCTATATTTTTTATGACAAATGAAAATTCTATTAGCTTATCTTCTTTTAGAGTGTCTATAGTATCAACAATTGCCTTAAAGTCTTCAATTGTTTTAACTATTTCGGGATCAAGGAACGCATCAATAGCGGCTTTTCGCCATCCAATTAGTGTTTCATGGTTTAACTGTAGCACTTTTATGCTTTCGCAGGCATCAGCATCAAGTCCTATAACTTTTCCATCGGGCTCTTGAAAACTAAACCTTTGCTCGCATCCTTCGGCAGTCGGCAAAACCGGTAATGTATGGTTTTTCTTTATAACTGCACCAAAATGCTCACTTTCAGCACCTCTTATTTCAAGTGCGGCGATCATATTTGAGTAATTTAAGTCGTCAGCTAAATCTGTTCCATAATTTAAACCATTGTCGACAAGTTCTTGTCTGCACGCATTCTGAGACTTCATGTGTTCAATATGATTAGAATATACAATTGAATCATCACGTCTAAGCCTTGACACACGATCATCAACAGCAACTCCAGTATATCCACATAACCCGTATTGTTCTGCGGTAAGAATATTTAGTAGCTCAGTTTTTCTCGGGAAATCATCATAAGTAAGATTTATAGGATCGGGTTCTATTGACTGCTGTGCAGCAATAAATGTTGTTAGGCAATCTGGACTATCACATTTTATAATTCTTCTCATCGTCCTAGAACCCTCATTCTTTCGATAATTGAAGATGCTTTCTGAATTGATACCGTATTGCCAACTTTATCTCGTAATGCCTGAATAAGAGTCTCTGCTGTATCAAGTTCTTTCTCGGAGATACATTTATTAATGTTATTTAATTCTTGTTCAACATCGGCATTCATATCTTTTCCACCCATCAAGACATTAAGAATCCAGTTTGAATCTGTTCCGTAGGCCATGCCGGGAGTTTCAACAAAAATCTTATTCTCATTTGTTGAAAGGAGTCTAAGGCTGCCGGCTTTAACTTCTCCAATAACTTGCGGTGAATGAGTTGTCACAATAAACTGACAGTTCTTAAATGTTGTTGTTAATCGCCTCAGCACTTCACGTTGCCACTTTGGATGCAGGTGTAATTCTGTTTCATCAATTAAAACAATGGCTTCGCCTTCTTGGACAGGATTCTTTTTTTCTGGGTTTGCAATTGTTAGTCGGCGAGTCAGGTCAAAAGCAAGAGCAAGTAATCCGCGTTCACCGTCTGAAAGTTGATTTAAACTTAATCGTTTTCCCTCTTTTTCAATTGTAAAACGAGGTTTGCGGGTGGTGTCTATATCTAGATTATGAAATCCAGGCAGCATGTTGGCTATAGTAGATTCAAGCATTTCAATAATAGTTTTACAGAAGTCATCGTTGCCTATGCTTCCATTCTTTATGGCTCGAAACCAATGTGCAAAATCATTAAGCGAAATAGATTTTGCATGTAAAGCATTTGCATAGGCATCTGAAGTAGTGGTTGCTTTTACAACCGCAAGGCGAGTGGGAAGATTCGTGAAATGGCGATTTGTGGGATAAAGAACAACGAGCAATTCTGATGGTTTGGTCTTATCCGTTGCGGCTTCAATTGGAATTGACTGATGCATAAAAACATCCTCACTATCGCCCAAAATGTGTTCAAGGGTTATAATACGTGCGAAAATATCATTATCTTCTTTTGATTCCTTTTTTAGAAAACGACGCTTTGCTCGAAGATCTTCTACCTCCTGCTGATAATCTTTAATTTTATGGGGATCAGGTATAGAACGTAATACCTGAGCGGAGGTTTGAATATTTTCACCCTTAAATTGCATGTCTATACTAAATGCACGTCCACCGTATTGAATATCATCATCATCGAAAGAAATCACATTCCGCTTGGCAGGTGATATTTCTGGAACAAGATAGGAGGCCAACCCAGCAATAGCTTTGAGAATGCTGGATTTGCCACTGCCATTGACTCCTGCAATAACGGTTATATTATTGTGGAAGTCTATATCAATTTTTGTAAACCCTCTAAAATTTACTAATGCAATCCTCTTCAATTTCATGCAATCATCTCCTCCTGTTTAATCTGCCCTGTAACGGCAGCGGTTATAAGGGCTGCTCGGCGTTCTTTTAGTAGTGCAATTGATTTTAGTAATGCCTTGGTAAAACCACCTGTTTGTTTCTGATCCTCATTTATTGCAGCAACA
>CAMZLY010000082.1 GCA_947311825.1 uncultured bacterium | reverse complement strand
AGGTATAGTTGTTACTCGTCCATCTGGATGTTGCAGGAAAACATGACTTCCTTTTGTTCTGACAGAAATAAAACCTTGTCTTTTTAAGAATTTGAGCAATTGTTTTTATGAGAACAAAAAACCTTTTCGGATAACCTCGAATTAGCTGGCAATCAGAAAACAACTTTCCTATATTAATAATATGTTGGTAGGAAAATATCGCTGTTTTTTGTAATGCGAATTCTGAGGAGGTGCTTAAACAATATGAATAATCATAAATTTGGCTGGATCGTCGGTAGCACTATATCCACAATAATAGTATTATTGCTAACACTCTTAATAACAACCTGCGTGCATAAAACTCGTTCCCCATCCAGCACCCAGGAAAAAATTACAATTAAAGAAGAAGTGTACAAGCTGCGAGACAAACCCACCCGATTCAAGCCCAACACTTATATGCCCAAGCTCAAAGAGTCAAAAGCATCAGGCGCCATAGACCTATCAACATTCTCTCCCGGCAAATCGCTAGTATTCGTTGATGACTCTCGTGCTTGGTGGGAAAGCGATCACGATAAAAACGATACCGAGGACGACCATTCCATGTATATCACAATGGAAGCCCCACTCCGCCGCCTTATTGACCTTATATCAGAACAGAATGCTATACTTAAAATACAAGATACTTATCGTGCCTCCGGCATCCATAATCCGCACTCTCTGCATAAAGAAGGACGTGCTATAGATCTCACCTGCGATAAACTCGGGCTAGAAGAGCTGGCAAAGCTATGCTGGATGGTTGGATTTGACTGGGTATATTACGAAGCAAAAGCAAAAGGTGGTGCCCATGTCCACTGCTCAGTCAAAAGGTCAGAGAACTAGCAAAAATAGCCTGATTTTTTTAAAAAAAAAACTTGTTTTCCCATTGACTTCTCCAATTAAAAACCATAGAGTACCGATAACAGTTAAGAAAGATACATTCGAAATAGTATGTTTTGAGTGTATAAGTGGTTAAGTTTGTTAAACGTCTAAGGAGTGAGGTAAGTAATGAAAGACAAGGGTAGAAGTATAGTCGTAGCAGTATTCGCAAGTATTTTCGCAATGGCAACAATGGGGCTGGCAGTTAATACAGTGCCGCAAACTTATAATTTTGAAACAGGTAGTGACGGAGACTCCATCATCAACCAATCAAATGGCTGGGTTGCTGCTGATGCCGATGCCGCACTAATAAAAGCCGAAGTTTATTCATATAGTGGTGCAAAACCATTACCAGATCCTCACACTCAAATTTTAAGCATCACAGCTGATGTGACAAATGAAATAAGCAGTAGCGGTAGCGAAATAGTTTATGTTGACACAATGATTGATGCACGTCCTTGGGATCAAGAAACAGCACCAACACCTCCAGCAGATGCACAAACAGCTGCCTACGTAAATACAAACGGACATCTTGTTATATGGCATAACGATAGCTCAGCAACTAACAAAACTTGGTCTGAACTTACAAACACAAGTATCTCTACAGGAAACTGGTTTAGACTTACATTTAAAATGGATTATGTAAATGATATCCCTGGCACGTTCGGTGTTCATGGCTTTAGTGTTATAATTGATGGTCAGACAGTTTCCAATGCAACAGGTGCAGCAGCAGGCACAGCAGGGGAAGTATTCTATATGGCAAATAACGGCACTTCCATTTCCTCTGTAGCATTCTCTGGAACAGCTAAAATTGATGACTTCCAGTATTCAACTTCAGATCCAAACACAACAACACTTTACACCATTATGTCCAGTGTTGATGATGCTAACAAAGTCATGATTGCTCCATTAGGAACAACTTATGTAGCTGAAAGTAACGATATTACATACGTAATCTCAACAGTTAGCAATGGCGTAATTGGTGATGTCACAGTCGATGGAACATCTGTTGGTGCTGTAACATCTTATACATTTACTGCTGTTAGCTCAAACCATACTATCGCAGTAATGGCTCAGACATCGCAAACAGAAACAGGCAACGGCGTTCCATATAGCTGGTTGACTGATAATGGTCTCGGAACCAACGATATGACTGATACTGATAGTGATGGTATTATTGAATGGAAAGAGTATGCTGCAGGTACCGATCCTAACAATAGCAATTCAATCTTTGAAATCCTGAGTGTTGTGTATGATAATGGTTCAAACTCTGTTTCATACTACGCAACAACAAATAGTGGTGTTACAGACGGTATCAACATTATGAGATCTGTAGACCTTGTAAACGATGTTTGGACTAATGTGGCTCCAGGTGTACTACGTAGTGCTGATGGAACCAACACATGGTGGGATACTAATCCTCCAGCAGATGTCCCGGCATTCTACAAACCGGTTATCATCTGGCAAACAAATTAATCAAACTTAACTGCGAAAAGCGATACGGGTAACCCCGTATCGCTTTTTTTATGTCTCAACATCGAAATATACAGCACCACCCGCTTGCCTAACAAAGCAAGCAAAGATATCCAATACAAAAACTTTTCAACTAGCAGTATTCAGTTATAAGAAATCACCTTTTTTCTGTTTACATATTTTTTACATCTTTACAACAAATTCAATGATGACTTTCTGAAATTTTTATGATATATATATAATGAACTTAAATAATAGAGGAATATACTTATGAAGAAGAAGATACCACTTGTCGTTTATGGATTTACTCTACTGTCAATGGTGCTATCAGCTGGTGCTATCAGCCAAAACTTTGATACTTGGGCAACAACTGACAATAACCCACACACCATTACAAATTCAGGTTGGATAATAAGTGATGCCATTGTGAAAGATGACGGATTTGACACACCTAAATCGGCTCCCAACGCTGTTTTTTTACATCTCGCAAGTGGCTCGTACTTGCAAACGCCTGAACTGCCATCTGGTATTGGTAAAATTAATTTCTACTGCAAAATGTACAAATATGCCAATCTATCCTCTATGCCTATCGAAGTATCAACATCTCTTGACGGTACTAACTGGACCTCAGTCGCAACGATTGACTGCACATCAAAAACAACATGGCAATTTAAATCAGTTGCCATTAACAATGATTACGTACGCTATGTACGCATCATAAAAACACTGGCGACAAGCGGAGCAAACCTTCTTGGTATTGATGACGTAACAACAACAATTCCGCCGGCAACAGTAACAATAACAAATATAACAACGATTCCCGGAACTCCGGAAATCAATGATACCGTTGATGTGTCATGCACAATAACTCCATCCCCCATGGCATATTCAGTCTCTGCAACTCTCTCTTATGCTATCGGTACAAATGCATATACAGTTATTAATATGACAAATATTGGCACACAAAACCTTTTCATTACCGACAATAAAATCCCAGGTCAAGATGTTGATACTAAAGTTAAATATTATATTACAGCAACTTTTAGCGGCAACGAGGCTCAAAGCCCAGCATTTTATCCAGTCGGCGGAGAAACCGCTCCGGCATTTTACAAAGTAAATAATCGTGCTTTTTTGTCAGATTATAAATTCATGGATATAACCGGTAGCACCTCTGGCAGCATGATTATGGAAAATGACTACCAGTGGCTAACTGTTATCAATAACAGTTCTGCAATCCCTAATGCTAACTTACGCTTCCAAGGCACTGAAACTAACTTGGTGACGACAAAACTATGGGGTGATGCGACACAGACAAGCGCAACGCTTCCTATCTTTTCAACAGCAATCTTAAATGATGCCGCTATTAACCTTGCATCGCTTCCTGCTGGTCAAACCATGCTCCGCTTCAACGAAACTTCACTAAACTACACCATCCGACGGGCAAACTATCAAGATTTTGATTTGTGGCCAGATGCACCAACCTACAGCACAAGCACATTTAACGGATGGAAAGCCGTTAATGCAAAAATAGAAACTCCCGCAGACTCTGACCGCAAACTCCGCGGAAAAATCTGCATTCTTAACAGTAATGCAACCTCGTGGGTGCAATCACTCAATATTACTAACGGTATTGGCGAAATAAGCTTCTGGTACCGTAATTGGGAAACCAACGGCACACCGGAAACAAAATGCTATATCCAGCTTTCACGAACTGGCGGAACTAATGATACCGAATGGAGCACCACTGATACTATAAAAACCATTGATAATACTAATTATAAAAAATACAGCTTACAACTTAATGATTACAACAACCACTATATCCGAATTCTAGGTAACACTAATACTACTGCAAATGCCGCATTATGTATCGATGAACTGATGATACTTCATGGAGGATCAGCAGTTAACATGACCAATCTCGTCACTATCCCACAAAACCCAACAGTAGGCGATCCTATTGACATACAAATTGATATAACCCCAATCCTCGGTGCGTCCAATCTATTGGCAACCGCCTACTATCGTAGCGGTACTTTTGATAGCTATCACCCTCTCCTTATGACTAATATTTCAGCAAACACCTACAAAACAATTTCCCCTATCCCCGCCGGTAGCGGTGGAGATAATGGTGCCGGTGATGTGCAATATTATGTTGAATGCGAATTTGATGGTCTTGAAAGTGACCTGTCAAGCCCTATGCAATATCCGGTAGAAGCTCCCGAAACACCCAAATCAGTAACTATTAATCCAGCAACAGTAATCATAACAAACGTGGTAAATAGTCCCAACCCCGTAGCTGTAAATACTCCTATTACTATAACAGCCGATATTCTGCCTGTTGACGGCACTATAGATATCAACCCTTCCGTATGGTATCGGATCGGCAATAGCGGTAATTTTGCAGAAATAGTAATGAATGAAAACGGCTCCCCGACTAACTTTATTACAATTAACCCCATTCCAGGACAATCTGTTGCTGGTACTTATATTCAATATTATCTCGAAGTAAACTTCGTCGGACCTGGTGCCATTAGCCCCTCCAACTATCCCGCCATCGGATATATTACTATTCCTATCCATGCAGCCGACCTAACCTCAACTTTTGACAGTGTTAATGTAGAGGGCGATATTAATACAAATCTTTATTTGATAGAAAACAACATCTGGCAATCAATATATCCACTTAACTCTAATTTAGTTAATGGAAATTTCCATTTCAATACTACTATTGGAACTATTAGTAATCATTTTGGTGTTGCTTCACAACCGTTTACAAACATGCCTGTTTTCGGGAATTATTTAATCACGACAAATAACATTATAATGGGTGGTACAAATAGCGGAAACATCGTCTTACGATTCAATGAAAACAATAATACTTATAGTGCTCAACTATGTGACTATGTTGATTTTGAGAATTTTAATAATGCGAACTCAGCTTTCTCCACATACACCAATAACGACAACTGGATTATCAGCAATGCCCGCATAACATCAGCCGGAGAAACAGAAAAAGCTTTTCGGGGCAACTCGACTATTCTCAACAGTAATGGAATTGCCTATGTAAAATCACCCAACCTGACAAATGGTATCGGCGAAGTAAGCTTCTGGTATCGCAACTGGTGGGAAGACTCCACTACCGAACCTATTACAATCTTCATTCAAAAATCTATTGACGGAGAAACCGGTTGGGAAACTATTGCCACCATTGATAATGTTATAAACTTTAACTATCTACATTATAGCGGCTTCTTCTACGAACCAAACTATCACTATATCCGCATAACAACTTCCACAGAAACGCCCCGTACACTGTTGCTCTTGGATGAAATTATTGTTAGTGAAGCCGGGCCAGGCACAACATTCTCAAACCTCACCAATACGCCAGCTTCACCGGAAGTACCGGAAAGTGTCAGCGTTTCAGTCGATATTGATACCGTACATTACGCATCAGATATACAAGCAACTCTCTGGTATCGCTTTGGAACCAATGGAACATTTGATAGTATTGCAATGTACCATAGTTCCAGCAATACTTACACCACCGTATCAGACCTTCCGCGTGGCTTTAATGGCACAGTGCAATATTTCGTTGAAGCAGATTTTGAGGGTATCGAAAAAACACCACGAACCTTCACTACTAATCCGGACGGCGGTCCCTATACTCCAGCCAGCTATATTAGTAGCGGAAACTCAGCACTATTTGTTGATTTTGATGATTGGACAACAACTGACAATACCCCACACACTATAACAAATAATGGCTGGGTTATATCTGACTCTATAATAAAAAATTCTGGCTTCGACTCCGTTGTGTCAGCAACTAATGCAGCATGGTTTTTACCTAGCACTATAGGAACACTACAAGCCCCTCAATCCTTATACGGCGTTGGTACTATTAGTTTTCATTGCAAAATGTATAAATATGCCACAGAATCATCCATTCCTCTAAAACTTCTAACATCAGAAGACGGTATTAACTGGTCATTAAAAGCTACCATAAATTGTGATTCGACAACCGTATGGCAATATAACGCAATTACATTAGATGACCAAAATATTAAATATGTAAAAATCGTAAAAGACTCAATCTCATCAGGTGCTAATCTTGTTGCTCTTGATAATGTCTTAATCACCTATCCCGCATCTATTGTAACTATCACTAATGTGACCTTAACTCCAGAATATCCAAAAGATACTCAATCAACAAAAGTATCATGTACTATTACATCGGCTAACAGCGGCTTCCCATCAGCAAATATTACTGCTCAGCTAAATTATAAATTAAGCAGTGAGAGCAACTACACCGTCATTGATATGATAAAAGACGGCACAACTTTCACCAGCGAAGAAATACCTCCTATTGCCCCTGGCGAAATGATTGAATATTATATCACATCTTCATTTGCCGGCTATCATGGTGCACAAAGCGATAACCGTAGTCCGTCATACTATCCAATAGGAGACGCAGGTGTAGTAACAAATCAATTCTACCTACCACCCACAAATAATCCTGCCGCATATTACGGTCGTCAAGAATTTTTATCAACACAACATAGCTTCGATGCTTGGACCAATAGCACCGCTCCTGGTTCTTATATAGATCAAGGCTGGACATTTAATGAAATCCAGGTAACAAAGTTGAATGCTGGCAAATGGTTTTCCACTCCTTACGCCGTCGAGTTTCTTAACGACGGGAATAACTTCGACAGTTATATTCAAAGTCCAACACTTAGTAATGGCGTAGGAATCATCTCATTTTTCACCAGAAACAACAAAGAAGGCAATATAAACCTGCAAGTTTCAGTTTCAGAAAACGGTACAGACTACACCCTTGTTCAAAACATTACAACATCAACCAACACCCTATGGACAAGACACGCAATAGAAATAAACAAACATATACCTGTTACAATTAGAATCAGCAAAGGCGATACCACTGGACCAGGATACACAACATTCCTAGATAATATTGAAATATCTTATATTCCATCAGATATCACTATTAACAACATTGTTTTTACACCAGGTTATCCTGCAGTAGGGCAAGATGTTTTTCTGAAATGCAAAATAATTGCATCATCAAACCTATATGAAGCCGCCAGTGATATTAATGCAAAACTATACTACAGAAACAAATCTAGAGGTGAGATAAATTATAGTGGACCATTAAATATGATTCATAACGGTTCCACTTTCAGAACATTCTCACCTATCGCAGGAGTAGTAAACGGTTCACGTGACATAATAGAATTCTACGTTGAAGTGAATTTTGATGGTTACTATTATAAATCTGAAAAAAACTCCCATAGTCCCGCATTCTACCCAGCCGGCAATATAGGACAATCATCATCGCAATACTATACCCCACCACTAAACACACCAGACAACTATCAAGTCCGTCCATATTTATCTAATTATGGCAACCTTACTGTCGCGGTCTCAAATATTACCGTAACAATGACACAGAATACTGATCATGAATGGAACGGATTCTTGTTTATTGATAGTGATATGCCTAATGTTCCCCTCTTTATAAACGGCTTTGGTTTCTATACAGGTACAAACTACAGTGATAACGTTAACACATGGAGCGATACAAACCAAACACGAACAATTCTTCCTTTTGCCGGAACAATGCAAGAAAATGGAAATGGAACGACTTTACTTGCCCCAGAACGTGGAGCTTACCTTATTCGCTTCAACGAAGATAGTCTGGGATACATCATAGAACGTGCCGCCTTCCAAGACTTTAATACATGGCCAGCAAATCCCGACTACTTTGAAGCAAGCTTCAGTCAATCAAAAGTAACACACTATCCTGAAAATTTTAATGCTTGGACAGGTAGCGTTACAGGCTCATTTCCAGATAACTTTGAAACTTGGACAAACAATCCCACATACATCAATGTAGAACGTGCTGACGGTGATTTCGGCTGGATTGTTGCACAATCAAAAATCATAAGACAGTTAGCTTTTACTAACAGTATCATACAAAATGGATATGCCTGCCAACTATATCCTGCTGAAGGATTCGGAAGCATTAAAACTACAGTCAACAGCTGGGATGGTACAGGTCAAATGAAAATTGAATATCGCTGTGTTGACGATACCTTTGCCCCTACCCTTTATAGTGACTCTATAAACTGGAATGCATCTATGGTTAAAGGTACATTCAAAGCGTCTGCCATGCCATATAACAGTAGTAAAAATATACTTGGCGGTAATATCTGGATATCACTTATTGGACGCCATGTTGATGACCGCAACTACTACGAACTACGTAGAGAACAGGTGTCCATGAACAAATACCTCTACAGTATCTACAAAATAAAGAACGATATCAGATACAACCTTGCATCACTTTCACCATATAATGGCACATTAATAAATAATGAAGAAGAAATGAGTATGCTGATTTCAACTTATAATGGTAGCAATGTACTTATTGAAGCATATAGGGATGACGATCTAATTTTACAAGCATTTGATGAAAACGATCCTATTACAATGCAAGGAAAAACAGGAATCCGTACAAAAGGCGTGGATACAGTCGCTGACGACGTCTATGCCGGAATATCTAGGCAATTAACATTTAAAGGCTGGCCATATAAGTCAGGCGTAACCTCTTTTACCAAAGACGGATGGACTGTAGAACATGCAAACAGTATAACTGCTGATTCTTATGTAGAACTATTAAAAAAATCTGGTGCTACCGGTGAACCCGCTATTATATCTCCATTACTTCCGCATGGAGCGGGAAACATCTCTGTCAGGGCTAAGCGAGGTTCTCAATCCAGTTCTCCATGTAAATTAATATTCCAATGGTCAACAGATAAAACAACTTGGAATACTATTGCAAATAAAGACATAACCATTTCTGATGCAAATTGGAAATACTACAACAAAGACAACCTTGTCGGTGGTGCTTTCAATATAACCAATGAGAACATCTATTTACGACTCGTAAACGATACTGCTGACAATTCCCTCTTTCTGGACGATATACGAATAGAACCATCACCTACCACCGGTGGTAACTGGAATTTTGAAAATGGCTTTGCCGACGGCTGGTTTGCAAGTTATGATAACTGGACAGTAAACAACGGAAAATATAATGGTGCCGGCATTGTCAGTCCTATCAGTATGACATTTGAAGTTGCACCCGATTACGCTCCAAACAGCTGGACAACCATTACCAACATCAACAGCAAAGCAAATATTGAATATCAAATGGCAAACGTAAACTTCAACATTGCCGATCCATATATACCTCGACTAAGACATACATTTGGTGATGCAAGTCTTGTTGTAAATAGTATCGAAATCAGTTCCTGGCATGGCAAAAACAATAGCGGAACCAACGGTTGGAGAACTCAGGCAGGTTGGATTAATAGCGGTGGTTTTGGGAGCAACTGCGTTGAACTAACTCGCAGTAGAGCCTTAATAGGTGAAGAACAATTCCTCCTGTCTCCGATCATGACAAATGGTGTCGGAACAATATCTTTCAACTACATACAAACAGACACAAATAGTACCATACTTGCCATTCAAAGAAATGATGATACTAACGGACTATGGACAACTATGACAATTATCACCAATAACATTGTCAACGACTGGAATGATCCGTTAAGCCTATTCACATATAATGTACGCACCAATGATTCTATGTTTATTCGTATTCTAAATCTAACCTCAAATAATACAACTATCAAAATAGATAACCTCAATATCAGCGATTTCTCGGCTAAAGATGAATTCACTTGGACCGCATACAACTCACTTATTACCGCATCATTACCAGATAAACTACGCAATAGTGAGGGTAATATTAAATGTGGCATCCTTAATAGTAATGATGTCGATGATGTCGACCAGGTTCAATCTCCACTTAATGAAGATAAACCATATATACAATCAGGCTTCCTTAAAGACGGAATAGGAGAAATCAGCTTCTGGTATCGTTCTTGGGACACTAATAATACCCCGACAATGCGCATAAAAATTGCACCTGAAAAAGATACTCCGGCAAGCAACTGGGTAACTCTTGCAACTATACCTAATATAAATAGTACAAATTATCAACATTATGAAACCGTCATATATGATACCAGCAACCATTATGTTAGGTTCTATGCCGATACAGAGGCTTCAAGTGCCGGACGTATATGTATGGACGATATCATTATAACGGCACCATACGGGGCCGATGTTGCATTCCAATATCTATCTATCAATCCTGAAATACCACTACAGACAGATAACGTCTATATAAAAGCAAACATCAACAGAACATTTTTAAATCCGTCAAATATTACTCTAACAGCATACTGGCGAGCTGATGTTACAAATGATTGGGGAACTTGGGAAAATAGTAATCCATTACCAATGGAGTATATAAGTGGCAGTGGTAACTATCCAATAGGAATCTGGAAAACTATTGACCCTATTCCTGCACAACCTGTAGACAGCCTTATACAATACTACGTAGAAGCTTCTTACAATGGTATATTCAGTGAAAAATCTAGCCCAAAAGAAGAACGATCATTCACCAACCCAAGCTACTACTACCCCGTTGATCTTAACAATGGACTTGTAAACACTAACCCATACTATTACGTCTTCTCCAGTCTACCGGGAGAAGTATGGTTAAACGAAGTCAATATTTCAGATGGATTTCTTACAGGAATTATCACTACACAATACTTAGAATTAGCCGGACATGCCGGCGTTGACATCGGAAACTGGGGAATAGAAGTAATCAACGATTCGTTTATTGGTAAAGGCTGGTACAGCGTCTCATCTGGTACCGTTCTACCAAATAATACAAATGGATATGGTTTTTGGCTTCTTGGTGATGGCTTAATGCCGGGAGCCGATATGCTTATAACTAATGAGATCCCCAAAAATGGCGGAATACGACTATACCGGAGCATGGGGGCAATCGAAGACGGGATCTGCTTCGGAAGTAGCGGTGCAGCACTTGGAATGCCTACTATTGATACCAATTTAGTATATATTGGTTTTGATGACGACTTCTTCGGCGAAAACCCACTTGCATTAATAGGCACAGGCTCAAATGTTACTGACTTTACAGAATGGGCAGATAACCGCAATTATACAGTAAGAGCCGAAAATGATGGGCAAACGTTGACACCGCTTGATGCCCCGCTATTCCAAATACAAATTACCGGAGCATCTAGAAACGGCAACCAAATATGGCTTGTCTTCTATACAACTGCCAATTATGACATCCAGCCGCAACCATGGTATTCAACAAACCTACTGGATTCAAATAGCTGGACTCCCGTACCAGTTATTACAGAAGAAACCTATAACAACGGAATTTATACCCAAAAATTTGATGCTGTTGATAGCCCGGTAGAAAGCTACAAAATAATAGGAACCACTCAATAATTCTACACACATTTATGTGTCGACAAGCAATCATACCCCCACGACCTTGTGTCGTGGGTGGACAAGATAAATCTTAATAAATATCAAGTAACAAAAGTAAATGCAAGAACGTTGCCATCTAATAATCTCAGGTCGAGTTCAAGGCGTATGTTATAGAATGTATGCACGCGATGAGGCAATCCGCCTTAGACTAACCGGTTGGGTAAGAAACAAACCTGACGGCACTGTCGAAATAATGGCCGAAGGAGAATCTGCCAAACTTTGCAAATTTCTGGCTTGGTGCCTTACCGGGCCACCAATGGCAAGAATCACAGATATTAAAGACAACTTCAGCACCGCAACCGGCAACTTTAAAGAATTCAAAATCTCTTATTAACGATCAAATAATCCACTTGTCCACTCATCATCTTCAATACTTTTAATTTGCTTAAATCCAAGATTTTCAAAAACACTCCTAACACTACCATATTCCTCTGTAAGAATACCAGCCAACATCAATTTTGCATCAGGATCATCACTTACTAAACCCACAATAATATCAGCATACTTAACCAGAATATGAGCCAGAATATTTGCACACACAATATCAGCACTCTTTTCTATCCCCGGAGCCTCTAGATTAGCAACACGAAAATCAATTTTCCCACCAACACCATTCAACTCAGCATTTTCTTTTGCGATACCAACAGAAACTTCATCAATATCAATAGCCACAATATCAGACAATCCCAACTTAGCCGCTGCAATAGATAAAATACCCGAGCCACACCCAAGATCAATAAAAGAATTACCTGCAAACTCTTTACTAAGCTCATCAATAAAATTCAGACATCCTCTAGTAGTTGCATGATTCCCTGTGCCAAAACTCATCCCCGGATCAACCTCAATCACACAATCACCAGCCTCCTCCTCATAAAACTCCCACGAAGGCTTCACCACAATTCGAGATGATACCCGTGTTGTATGGAAAAACTCCTTCCAAGCATCACGCCAACTATTGCCCTGTATACTCTCAATGGTAATATTCCAACGATTCCCCGCAGACAACTCCGCCAACAACTCCTCAACCTGCTGCTTCAAAGTTTTAACATCCTGCTTGCAATCACAAAATACCTCAACCGTAGCACTATCTTCATCCTCTTCATGCCAGGACGTAGGACTATATCCCAGTGTCTCCAGCATAGCCTGCACAATATCTGCAAACTCACGCCCAGCAGCGATCCGCAACACATAAATAGTTTCACTCGATATAGGATCTTCAATTTCAGTCTTTATATTCATCTGTTTCCATTGTATTAGCTATCTCTATCGCCCCCCAACATTGGCGGCACTGAATTTTTCCGCAAGAAAGCTCGCCTTCAGGCGAGCTCAAAATTACTTACAACTGCACTAGCCTAGAAACTACATCATTTGACCACCGGTAACATTAAGTGCCTGCCCAGTCATATACGATGAATTCTCGCTTCCTAGATATACAACCATATTACCGACATCTTCATATTCACAACCTCGACGTAACGGTACCTGATCCATGTAAAACTTTTTCACATCTTCAATATTCTTCGCTCCGGGAACTTTCCCTGCCTCTAGGTACTGCTTAAACAAACCCTTCTCAGGATCTGTCCACAGCGTTCCATTAAGAAGATTACCAGGACAAATTGCATTACAACGAATTCCCAACGCTGCTAACTCTAAAGATACACTCTGCACCAATCCGATGCCGCCAAATTTGCTTGCAGCATAAGCCGAATTGGCAGCACTTCCCTTTTTCCCCGACTTAGAATTAATAACAATAATCGATCCATTTCCCTGCTTCTTCATAATACGTGAAGCATGTTTTAATGTAAGAAATGTTCCAAAAAGATTTACATTCATAACAGCCCGCCATTTCTCTGCACAAGCTTCAGCTATCGGCTCTGCTATCAGAATTGCCGCATTGGCAACCACAATATCAAGCTTACCAAAACGATCCGAAGCCATATCAAAGGCCGATTTAACCGACTCTTCATCAGTCACATCAACTTTTGCGGCAATAACATCTTGCCCTGTTGATTCCGCAATCTTCAACGCTCCCTTTGTAACAACTTCTTCATTAATATCTGCAATCAACACATCACATCCTTCCTGTGCCAAACGCAGACAAATAGATTCTCCAAGCCCCTGTGCTCCACCAGTAACAAATGCCTTCTTACCTTCCAACTGTTTACAAGTCATATTCCTTTTCCTTTTCTGTCCTTCCGTCCCTCAGTCCTTCCGTCCCTCTAATACTTAGAAAGCAACATATCCTCAGCCTCTTTCGTCCAGAAACCATCATTTAAACAGTCTGCAATATCAGGATAAAGCTTCACAAGCTCATCAAGTGTCGTCAAACCTAACCCTTTGCATTCCGGATATATTGTTATCTTACCGGGTATAGTTCTATTTTCCGTCGCACGAATTCCATCAACAGCACCATCAAGTCCCGAAACTGCGGCAATAGATAAATCAGTATCAAGAGTTCTGCCGGTAACCTTGTTAAGAACAATCATCATATCATCTAATACAGAACCACTAGTGCCAATAAAATAAAGTTGTTTTTCCACATACATATCAATATCAATAGGATGCTCAACCTGTGCCATAATTCCGGCAAAAATATTAATTATACCACGCTCTGCCCCCGCAGTTACTGCAGCAGCAACAATAGCTGGTATAGGAACCATCACCGTGGAATATCCCACACCTTCTGAAATAGGCGACTCAACCGGATTATAAGGTTTATAAATAATCCCGTTCTTTTCAGACAACGGCTGGGCAACTTTAGAAAGAGCATCAAGCCTTTCTTTATCCAACTCACCGGCACAGACGGTCACATTGTCTACTCCTTGGCATATATTTCTAATAACATGCATAAACCCCATCGGTCCACCGGCACCAATAATATTAACAATATCACCTTCTCTAATCTCACCACTTTCGGGAATCTTGGCATATCCTGCTAACACTGAATTTGAGACCGTACCGGTGATACGGATACCACCATAATGTATGCGGCCAACAGGAACCTGTACTAAACGCCCAAATTTTCCACCAGCTTGAACAATATTTATAAGAGCACCATTAGCCATACAAGCGAATGTTTTTTCAAGGAGATCAGCATCATTACCAACAAAAATAATATCATCAATACTTTTTTCATCAACTTCTGAAATATCGGATATAGCGTTTAGCGATAATGATATATCCGGAACAGCATCAGTAGAGACCCAAACAACCTCAGCCGGATTCAATTCCGTAAGCTCTGAAACAATCTTTTCCGTATCAGCACCAGAAGATACAACAACCAAAACTTTACCATTCTCTTTTAAACTTCTACGGTCAACAGCAACATAAGAATCCTCAACACATGCCCACGGTTCCACTAACGCAATTGAAGATGCACTAAAATCTTTAGATGCCGGTATAAGCATTGAATCGCCAACAGGCGAAACATACATACGCTCATCAAGTAAAACATATTCTTGTAACCCGCCTTCAATATTATATCCAAAAGCACCGTTAGATTGCTCCGTTTTCAACCAGCGGTAATCAGCTTGCACAAGATAACGTTTACCCTCTTCTACACTAGTAACATTTTTACCAACAGCTATAACATCCAATACAGTTTCATGTCCGGGAACTGTTGGTAATTCTCCGGGAACATACGATGATATTTCCGCAAGTGCATCAGCAGAGATTCCATCAACTAATTCACTCTTACGTGGATGTTCAGAAAATTGCTTCAACAACTTCAAGTCTGAGAAACAGATATTTGTACATACAACTTTTCCCAATACCTGATTCGCACCAGGTTCAACAATCTCTTTTGCCATGTTAAACTCTAACTTATCAGGACCCGTCAACTGTAATGCCTGCTGTTTTTCTGGTATATTCGTCATTCTATTCTTCCTTTTTTCTTTGCGTTCTATGCGTTCTTTTGCGGCTACTCTTTTTCCAATATCTCACTTGCCGTCATCCCGGCAGCATCACTTAGCTTTAACTCGTCGGAAACTTTTAACTTTCCACCAAGCTCTGCAAAGAAATCATTCTTCGCAAATACAGTATCAAACTCTTTTTCAGCCCAATCACCCAAGTAACCAATTCCGGCTTCCCGCTGTAATACAGAATGTGCATAAATTATATACGCACCATTAATAAAATCTTTTCTAAATGGAGAAAGCTCTTCTGAACAAAAATCATCAACAAATAAATTCCCTGCTTTATTCATTTCTGTACCAACAAGAACCGGCAACCCTAGTTCACGAGCCTTCACCATTATATCTTGTAAATTCTTAAGCTTCTCATCTTTTACACCAGCAGTAAAATTACGATCAGGAATAATATTTATCATTGCACCGCCACTTGCCATTTCAACAGCAATCAATTCATCAATATCTTGTTCTCCCTCAGTTGTCCCATCAAGCCACGTAATAACAGGAACACCTCCCGACTCTAAAATAAACCTATTCATTTCTGCTAATTCAGGAAATGTGCCTTGCCCAGGTTGAACATACCCAGGCCCACCACGTTTCATCATCTTTGCCCTAATCAAATCAAGCAACCAAGGCCCTTCTGGAACATCCAACTCCTCATCCTCAACACCAAGTTTTTCCGCCCAGAAACTAGCCCCGTTATCATCACTGAAACGTTCTGCCGCCTTGCGTGCATAGGCAAGACAAATATGACGTTCAGTAGCATTACCTGACGGGGTCAAAGGCAAAACATCAGTATCAACATCAATTTGCACCTCATCAAGGGCAGAATTAACACGCCTTATCAACTCTTTATTACGCCCAGCCGCCATTTTACGCATACCGGCAAGAAAATCTCCCGCCCATCCAACAGGTTCGGAATCAGTCATCCCTAAACCAAGATGATACGACACCCCGGGTTCACCAGGAGAATTGATCACTCGCTCAGAAAATTCGGGTACAAACACCCTAGATTCAATTCCTACACAAGTTTTAAGTCCAATAGTTTTACCGGCATCAATGAACTCATCAAGCCCATCAAGCACATCAAAATCCACAATACCGGCAACAGATAAACCACGCTCTTTTGCCAGCCAAGCATAATGCGATGGTGAATATCCATACGCATTATAAGAGAAAAATGTATGTGCGTGCAGATTAACGTCTTCTCCATCATCACTAGATACGTCAGATGATATTTTTTTTAATTCAAATAACGCCTGCTTACGAATTTCAATATCAAAATCATCCAGTGCAACTTCTAACTGTTTCTTAGTATTTTCCATAAATATTATTTATCTTTTGAGGCACTTGCAAAACTATCTGCGGGCACTTTTTGATTTTATGCGGCATATTCCGCTTTTTCGCAATTTTACAGACCCTACGGGTATGCTCCAATT
>CAMZLY010000081.1 GCA_947311825.1 uncultured bacterium | reverse complement strand
CGTGTTGCCTCAAATAAACATGACACCGAAGGATGAGCAAAATAAAGCTATGGTTGCCTCATAATAGTCACACCCAACGATAATGTTATTTTCCAGCCTAGCCGGTATCAAGGGGGTACCCCCTTGATACCGGCTAGGACGCTCTTCTTTGTATTGTTTTTTGTTCATAATTGAAAATCTTTTTTAACTTAATTTCTATATTATTTCTTAGTTTGTATGGATCCGTATTCTTTAACATATTCCTTAGTCGTTGTTTTTGATTATCTGATACATGCTCTGAGTCTAAAAGTCTCTGACACGGAGTTTTAGGTTGCTCAAACTTTTTCTTATACTTTGATCCTATACGTTCCTTGCTTATCAGTTTCATTGTAGGGCAGTATAAATTCTTAAATAATGACCAGTCATTTGCATATAGATCATTTATCATATCCACCATACATGGATCTTCAAACCGATCATTCCCCAGTAGTTGCCGGACATGTGTCCAATTACGTTGCTCAATATGGGCATTATCATTCTTCTGATAAGGTCTAGATCTTGTAAACTCTATTTTTTCTTCTTGGCAGTATTTATATAAACTCCAGTTTAAAAATTCTGGTCCATTGTCAACATCTAGTCCTTCTATCTTAAAAGGTAACTCTATTTTTAATTTATCAGTAGAAGCTTTTACCGCATCAGAACTACGGTTCCACGTCGCACGAGCCTCGGTCCAGCAACTATATATATCTGTATAGCTAACGCTCCAAATGAAATCACCAGCCATCGAACCACCGCAGTGTGCTACTCCATCAGCTTCAAGCCAGCCGGGGCGATCTACATTCCATGGACCAACACGTATAGGTACAGATTTTTTAAGTTTCGTTGATGACTTTCCTATACGCCGTCTCCATTTAGATGTATTTACACGATTTGGTTTAAGCAATCTATCTATTGTTGCTGGACTTATTTCTAAAACCTTCTTAGAAACCTCAGTAGAAACTGATGAAATATTCCTTTTATAGCTTTCTAAATATACTTCAATAACGGTTACTAATAGTTTTGAGCATAGCTGATCACTCATTTTCCATATCTCTAATATCACCTCTTTTACTGTTTCATCATATTTGGGCTTACGTCCAGCTCTATTCTTTCTGTTGCCAGATTTTATATTATTAAGCAGCTTTATTGCATACTTTCGTTCATATCCTGTAGTATCACAAAAACTATCAAGAACATGACTTTTGCCGGCTCTTTTTGTCATGCATATATAGCGTTGCCGGGTTCTTGCTATATACTCTTCTGTTGCTTGTTTACTCATTTTCATACCCCCATTCTCTGGGTGTCATCTATTATGAGTCAACCAATACTTACTTCGTTCTTTCAGCTCTTCCGTTCGGTGTCATCTATTATGAGGCAATTCGCTCAATAGATAAAATAATAATTAGTAAGAATAAAGTTTGTATTATTCTGAATATATATATATTCTTAATTTGATTGATTTTGAGTATAAATATATATGTAGATTTTGTGTGATAAAAAGCAGGAGAAATATGATGAAAACAGCGTTATTAGTAAGTATGGTTGTTGGTGTCCATGTTGTTGTTATTGGTGGTATTATGTTAACTCAAGGATGTGGTGTTTCGCCTCGTGCACAACTTGATACGGGAATGCCTGGAGAACCTGTTATGCCGCCAGCAGTTACTACTGTTGAAACAGTGGAGGTTGCACCTCCTGTTCATACGGTTGTTACGCCAAAGCCAGTTATTGATTTGCCGGAGGAAACTTCTACATATGTTGTCGGTAAAGGTGAATCGCTTTCTGTTATAGCTAGAGAGCATGGGGTACGAGTAGCTGATATTGTTGCGTTGAATAGTATTAAAAATCCTAATAAAGTTAGAGCTGGTCAAAAACTTTTACTGCCGGGGAAAGATACTGCTGGTATGACAAAGAAAGTAAGTAGTACTGCTAAAAAGACGGCGGTTACTATTCCGGAAGGGGCCACATCATACACTGTAAAAAAAGGTGATTCACTTTCTGTTATTGCATATAAAGCGGGGGTTAATATATCTGACCTAAAAGCTGCTAACGGCATTTCTGGTAATAAAATCTTTATAAATCAGAAACTTGTTATTCCTGGCGGAAAGAGCATTAGTAAGTCTATAGAAACACCGGTAATTACAAAAAAAGTAGAAAAGGTGGGTATTGTTGAAGATAATGCCAAGGTTGTTGAAGAAACAACAACGATCACAGTTGATGAGCCTGAGTTGGATAATGATGTGATTTTAGCGGCACCAGTAAAAAATGTGGATAATGATCTTGAGGTCCGCGAGTATGTTGTTAATGAAGATGACGACGATTTGTACGGAGTGGCAATGATGTGGGGAGTAAGTGTTGCAAGATTAAAAGAAATCAATAAACTTTCTGATACTAAACTATCTGTTGGACAGAAAATATTGATTCCTGTCTCGGAATAAATAATGCCTAAAGTATCTGCTGTTCTTATTACAGTTGTCAGTATTTTGTTGGGAATTGGTCTAGTTATTTTGGCCAGTGCCAGTGGTGTTATGGGGCTTCAGCATCATGGTGACTCTCAGTTTTTTATTAAACGTCAAATGATTTGGTTGTTGGTAGCGATCGTAGCTGGCATTATTACTGCAAAATTTGATTATCATTGGTGGCAGAAATGGGCGGTGCCTATATCATTGTTTTCCCTTTTATTGCTTATCATTGTTTTAATTCCCGGCATAGGGTCCAAAATTGGCGGTAGTCGTCGCTGGCTTCATTTAGGTCCGGTAAGTATTCAGCCTTCTGAGTTGGGTAAATTCGCTGTCGTTATTGCTATATCGAGTTGGATTGCCAGTATTGGACGAAGGGTTACGCGGTATCCGGAAGGTCTTGCTGTTCCTTTAGGAATATTGGGTATATTTGTTGTTTTGATTTTTGCGGAACCGGATTATGGTACAACCATATTAGTTGCCACGGTAGGCGTAATAATTATGTTTGTTGGCGGTACATTGTTAGGTCATATTGCACCTATAGCAGCAGTCGGATTGGGTGTTATTTGTTTCTTTATTTCGCAAAATAAATTACGAATGGACAGAATTAAGGCTTTTATGGACCCAAATGCGAATCCTGATATAGCTCATCAGCTAAATCAGTCGAAAATATCATTTATGCATGGCGGAGTATGGGGGGTCGGGTATGGTAATAGTGCCCAAAAGCAACTTTTCTTACCTGAAGCTCATACAGACTTTATATTTGCAATTCTCGGTGAAGAACTTGGTCTTATTATGTCTTTAATCGTAGTCGTTCTTTTTATTATTATTTTAATATGTGGGATAATAATAAGTATTCGTGCTGTTGATATGTTTGGTAAGTTGCTTGGTTTTGGGGTGACATTTCTTGTTGCGATGCAGGCGGTTATTAATATTGGAGTAGTGACAGGCTGTCTACCTACTAAAGGGATAGCATTACCGTTTATCAGTTATGGTGGTTCAAGTCTAATCATTTCAGTCGCACTAGTATGTGTGCTGTTAAATATTTCTAGCCATACTTTGAAAGGTGGTGATGATCATAGTCCTAGCGTCATAAAAGATCGTATCCATCGTCTATGAAAGAGAAGGGGAGTTGCTTTCTTTGTAACCGTTCACACCCTATACGGATTAGCCGCAAAAGAACGCAAAGAATAAGGATTAATATTGTTGGATGATGTCATATTTATCAAGTTCAGGATCACAAATATGAAATGCTAAAGTTTATTAAAATGCTATCCAAATAGTCTTTCCTTACGTTCTTTTGCGGCTATATTTTTTTTGTGTGAACGGTTACCTTTCTTTTCAACCACATCTGCCGCTCCTCTTCATCGAACCTCTCTACGGCGTAGCGTAGTGTGGTTCGTGGCATTCGGTGATAGTGGCATTCCAAGAATAATGCTTCTTCAGCATGATCTCTCTTCCCGATTTCTCGAAGCATCCAGCCTGCGGCTTTATGAATCAAGTCCTCCTGATCGTCGAGTAAATCTTCTATAATGATTGTTGCATCTTTAAAATCATTGTTTTTGATAAAATAGAAAGTTGATATAACCGCTACACGGCGTTCCCATAATGAATCTGATTGTGTCAGCCTATAGAGAATATCTTTATTTTTGTCTGATAGATATGCACCGACAATATAATGTGCTGAGCTATCGACTAGATCCCAGTTGTTGATATATTTTGTGTTATTAAGATATAGTTTGTATATTCTTTTCTGCTCATCAGCAGTTGCTTTATTGAACCGGTCAACCAAAAGAAGTAATGCAAATAGGCGGATTTCGTGGTATTTGCTGTGTAACAGTTGTTCGGCAGTATCCAGTGATATTTTATTGAAGCTTTTTACAGCTTTTCGTAGAACAGGAACTCTTATGCCGAGAAAAATATCACCAAATCCATATTCACCTTTGCCTGTTTTAAAAAAGGATTTTGAGCGTTTAGCAGTTTCTGCATTCCCAAGGCTAAGAAGATAGTCAGTTATATATTGGTTTGTCATAGATTTTTCTGTTTCATAAGCGAGGCACTTGCACAGTAGTTTTGCAAGCATCTCAAGCGTAAATGTGTAAAATTGAATCAAAAATAGTTTTTTATTTCATTCCAATTATGGCAGCGTTTTATTTTACGTTTAGGGTTCGTATTGTTTTTCGGTGGTTCTAGTGTTGCATTCCAAGGGCGATGAAATATGGCAACGTCCATTTTCATTTCAGTAAATAGAAAATTAAGCATGGTTGAAGAGTCGTCAATTGCAAGGTCGTAGTGGCAATTCTTGAGTTCTTCAAGGGTAAGAGCCTTCTCGTGATGGTCAAAGCCGTTATGATTTCTTGCGTATTTATTTACAAATATTATCTCGGAATAAGAAATATTATATTTGTTAAGCCAAGCGTGTGATGCTTCTGCGGTAAAAGGTGGTCGTCCGGTAACAATATCCACCGTGAAACCTTTATCTACCCAGCTGTTTATTGTGGATGCCGCTTTCTCGATAGGAGCAATTGCCAATAAATTTTCCGGTTTATGCATAATGGCAAGCACATGTTGCACTTCTTTTAGGGTAAGATTGAATGTTTTTCCTATATCAAAAGAGTGAATTTCCTCGAATGAAATATTTTTACCAAATTCCTTGTTTGCAACATCAAGTAATAGTTTTGCGGTTTCACATAATACGTCGTCAAAATCAATATATATGTGATATGGAGTATTGTTTTTAAGTAAAGTCATCTGTTTTAGTCCTTAGAATATTGCCTCGCACAGTAGTTTTGCAAGCACCTCAGTTGTGTGGATAAAATATATTTTTATAAAATAATTAATTTTTTTGTTGTCTAATTATAAAATTTTGGTACTGTGCATCACTTCAGTAGCAGATACGCCCATCGTCTATCGGATAGGACACCAGGTTTTCATCCTGGTAAGCGGGGTTCGATTCCCCGTGGGCGTGCCATTTCTATTGCTATTTGCTGTTGCCTGCAAATTCATTTTCTAGTTGTTTAACGCTTATTTTTAGTTTGTTTATAATAGTCTGTTCGGAGTTTTTTCTTAAATGAAGTTCGTTTATTAGTGTTTCGCGATCTTTGCCGGTTAGTTGATCTCTTTGTTTAATCATTGCGTTGCTTTCTTTCTGAAACTTTATATATGCTTTTCTAGCGGTAATATAGTTTTTAATAGCCATCTTTTGCGAATTAGATAGGTTTCCTGATTTGACCAGCTCTCTTATGTTTAGTTTTGTTTTTAGTCCTTGTTTATTCGGTCTTATTCCTTTAGGCGTACTAAATGGAGAGTGTTTTTCTATTTGTAGTTTTTTAATTTTTACACCATATATGCACTTTTCTTTTCCCTCTTTTGATTTAAAAAAGAATTTTGAGTTTTCATATTTTATTAGCTTGGCGGTATATGGTTTTCCGTTTTCGGTGTAAGTGGTGTTGTAAGGTCGGTCGAAAGATAGTTTTTTGACGTTGGTTCTTGGTTTTTTGATGGTCTTCCAATCGGTTGTTTTAAAAATGAAATGGCCGTTTTTATATCCTTCTAGCATCCCTTTGTAAGTTTTGCTACCAGTTGTCATTGTGTCTGCCGGTAGGGTTGCTGTTGATAGTAAAATTGTTAATAGAATTGGATATAGTTTCATTATAATGTCCTTACTTATCCTTTTGTTTGGTAAAATAAGTAATAGTAGCGTGGTTATTTTTGTTGTCAAGCGATGATTTCTATTCTTAGTACAACGTTTTTTATTGTATGATGTTATAATAAATAGTAATGCTTCTCTATATTAAGAGCTGTATTTTGTTGTGTTATTATTGGCGATAATAAAGGTTCTAGTGAGGCAAGCACCTCTAGTGATTATAAAAATGATTTTAGGGCTTTAGAATGTTACAATCTGATAATAGAAATTTACCATTTGATCTTTTGGATATTGGGCAGTGCCGTTATGTTCCCACTCTTGAACTGCAAGAGGAACTAGTGGCAAAGCGTAAGATGGGTTCAATCCGTGACACTGTGATTTTTGTTGAGCATGAGCCTGTATTTACTTTGGGGCGTAATGCGAAAGAGGAAAATGTGCTTTTGTCTCGTGAAGAGATTGAAAAACGTGGTGTGGATGTAGTTGAGATTGGGCGTGGTGGTGATGTTACGTATCATGGGCCGGGGCAGGCTGTGGTATATCCGATAATAGACCTTAAGGCACGTGGAAAAGGTGTTTTGTGGTATGTTAATAGTCTTGAGCAGATAGTAATAGAGGTGCTATCTGATTTTGGCATAGTTGCTGAAGGGGGGCGTGAGGATCGTGGAGTCTGGATAGGTAATGATAAAATTGCGGCTTTGGGGGTGCGTATTACCCGTGGTGTAACTATGCATGGTTTTGCCTTGAATGTTAAACTTGATATGCAGCCTTATTCTTGGATTGTTCCGTGTGGCATTTATGGTAAAGGTGTTACTTCTATGACGTTGAGCAAGCAAGAGGTTGGTATTGACGAGGTTAAAAAGGCTATTGTACGTCATTTTACTGAGGTTATTTATGATTAAAATAAAAGAATTATCAAAAAGTTTTGGTGAACTTAAGGCTGTTGATCGCTTAAATTTATCTGTGCCTGCGGGGGAGTTGTTTTGTTTTCTCGGACCTAATGGTGCAGGCAAAACGACAACTATAAAGATGCTAACCGGCTTAATGAAACCCGATAGCGGTGTAATTAAGGTTAATGAGCATGATATAACGAAATATCCGGTAGAGGCTAAGCGTATAATGGGATATATTCCCGATATGCCATATATTTATGAGCATTTAACGCCGGTGGAGTATATTGAATTTGTGGCGGATCTTTATAAAGTTTCAGGACAACGGGTGGTAGAAACTATTGCCGGTGATTTTGAACAATTAGGGTTGAATCAATATCAGGACACTTTAGTTAGAGATCTTTCGCATGGGTTTCGGCAACGGCTTATTTATGCGGCAACTTTTTTGCATGATCCACAGGTGATGTTTGTAGATGAACCATTAGTAGGGCTTGATCCGTATACAATACGGGTAATAAAGGATTTATTACGAGAACGTGTGAAGTCTGGAATGACTATCTTTTTGACAACACATATTCTTGCTGTCGCAGAAGAAATTGCTGATAGAATCGGAATAATATCGGAAGGTAAATTGGTTGCTTTGGGAACATTGAAGGAATTACGCGAGCAGGTAGGGGCAGATGACAGTCTGGAAGATATTTTTTTGCAGCTAACGGCAGGCGAGTATTGAAGTGGATATCCCCGCAGAGGAATTGGGAGTTGCAACCGGATATTCCGAAAAATATCGGTTGCTGTCTGCTTTTCAGTGAAAGTGATGAATTTACGGCAAAGGATATTATTAAAGAGTATGATTTGGAATTGCGTAATTATTATTTTGAGCGATCAGAAAAGAAGCGTATAGAGTCATTATTGAGCTATTGAAACGGGGATACCGGTATCAAGTTGTTCTGAATGCCATACTTTTACCTGGCGTAGGACGCATAGGGTTATGGTGATGGTTATGATGGCGGCAATTATGGACATGGTTATATGATGTCGATAAATGAAGTCTATAATGGGATGCATAAAGGCTCTGGCAATTAATTTTTTGCGTTTCTCGGATAGTTGAGTTGGGATGTTCTCTATTTTATGTGTGCTATTAAGAAAGTTTATCGCATCTTTGATTTGTTTGGCTTCTGCCTGACAGTTGCTACAGTGCCCAAGGTGTTTCTTGATTAGCTCTGTTCTCTCTTGTCCTGCATCGTGGGTTATGTAGGCAAAAAGGTGTGCTTGAATATCTGTGCATTTCATTGAATTTGTGGTTTTCTTTTTTTTATTCATTATTTTGCGCCTTTTTAAGCTCGGTAGCCATCTTTTTCATGGCATGGTGTAGGATATATCCGATATTCGTAACTGTTAATCCGGTTATTTCGCCGATTTCTTTGTATGATTTTTCTTCATAGATTTTAAGAATTACAAGTTGCTGTTCGCGCGGGGTTAGAATTTTTAGTGCAGCTGCGGCTCGTTCGGCTTTTTCACCTATTCTAAACCCGGCACCTCTGTTTGGGGGAATGAAGTTGTCGATTTCTTCTGCATGTTTTAGATGAAGTGTATGTCGTCGTGTTTCTTTTCTTATATAGTCAACAGCACAGTTATGGGCAACACGATATAGCCAGCCTGATAATTTTGGTGATGGTTCAAGTTCTTCTGTCCATTTTTTGAAGAGTTTTATGAATGTATTTTGAACAATATCTTGTGCTGCATCAGAGCCGCCGACTATTCGTGATGCATAACGTAGCAATTGTTCTTCGTAGCGAGATACAATTATATTGAATGCTATAAGCTGTTCTGTTTTTTTTTGTTTTTGGGTTTTTCTCATGAGCCTGTTATTAAATAAACGGATATGATGGAGGGGATATTAGATAAAAAATTAAAATGGATAAAGAGTATGAGAACTTGAAAAAGTTTTTTTTGTTCTGGCATTGAAACTTAATAGTGAGAATTGAGTTCTAATAAGTGAGTATTTATCTAAACGGCAAAGTATGGGAATGAGCTAAATAGAAGGGCGACAAGAATACCTGTGGTCATGCCCATAAAGACTTCAAATCTGGTGTGCCCGAGTAGTTCTGCTAGTTTTGTTTCTGAGAGGCGGTGTTCTTTAAATAGCTCGTCAACGATTTCGTTTAGTAGGCGTGCTTGTGTGCCGGCGGCACGTCGTACGGTTGATGCATCAAACATTGTTATTAGGGCAAATCCCAGTGCCACCGCAAAGACTGGGGTGCCAAAACCAATATTTATGCCCACGATGGTAGCAAGTCCTGACACTAGTGCTGAGTGGGCACTTGGCATACCTCCAGTGCTCATGAGGTAGGCTATGTCGACTTTCTTTGTTTTCATAAAGCTCAGTAGCATTTTTATCAGTTGTGCAAGCATCCATGCACAGAATGGTGTTAAAACATATACTGATTTAAATATATCTAAAAATGAATCTTTCATAGTATTTCCTTTTGCGGCACTTACAAAACTATCTGCGTGCACCTCTTTTTAATATGCATTTTTATTTGCAAATATTGTTTTTGTTAATATTTTAAAATCAAAGGCCAATGACCAGTTTTCAAGATAGTATAAGTCATATTTGATACGTTCTTCAATACTTGTGTTGCCGCGCAGGCCATTTACCTGTGCCCAGCCGGTCATGCCGGGTTTAGAAACGTGTCGCCACATATATTTTGTCATATCAGTTTTAAATTTTTCGACGAAGTGTGGACGTTCTGGGCGTGGTCCTACCATGCTCATTTCTCCTTTAATTACATTCCATAGTTGTGGTAACTCGTCAAGATTGTTGCGTCGTAGAAATGCTCCTATTTTGGTTGTTCGTGGGTCATCTTCGGCAGTAAAGACGGGGCCTGATTGTTGTTCGGCATTGATTTTCATGGTGCGTAGTTTATATAAGTTAAAAGATTTTCCGTTTTCTCCGCATCGTTCCTGTTTGTAGAGCACTGGACCCGGTGAGGATTTTTTGATGAGAATTGCTGCGATTAGAATTATGGGCGAACTTAGTAATAATGCAATGCAAGCACCAATGACATCTTCTGCACGTTTGAGCATTCTTTTCCAAAAGTAGTCAAGTGGCCATTTACTTATTCCTAATAGAGGAATATCGTTTAATGATTGCACGTCCATACTGCTGGTAAGTACGCGGAATAAATCGAGAATCATATTAAACGTGATGAGGTTTTGTTCGCAAAGTAATATTATTTCAACTATTTTGTCATGACCAAGGTTGGAGTTGGTTAGGATTATTTGATTAACTTCATTAGTTTTTAGGAAGTCACTGAGAGTTCCTATATTTCCTATGATTTTATTGGTAGGAATTTTAGGATCGGGTGTAGATACGTCAGTTTGCATGAATCCTATGACATTTGCTTTTAGCATGGTTTCCTGTTGAAGTGTATCTGTTAGGTGTGCGGCGGATGAGTCGGTCCCTAGAATGAGTATGTTGTTTCTGGTTTTGCTGTGTCGTGCAATATTCCATTCGAGTCTGTAAAGGGCATAGCGTTCTATAATAACAAAGAATCCAGCTATAAACATTGATATTAATATTGTTATTCTTGAGAAGTCGGCAATGTGAATTACGGCAAAAGCCAGCATAAAGGTTATGATCATACCGGTTGTACAGCCTTTTATAATCCTGGGTATTTTATCAATAAATGATCCTGTTTGTGGGCGTATATAGAGACCCAGGTTACGAAAAGCCAGAATAAATATAATTGTGGCAAATATTGCGCCTTGTGCATATACTTTATAGAAATCTGGTTGCGGATTATTTATAATGGGGATTATCCCTGAGCCAAATCGAATCCAGGTGGCCAGTATTAAGCTACCGTAAACGGCAAGTGCATCGCAAAATATGGACAAGGCACTTAGTAGTGCATCAGATGTATCGTTTGTTTTCATGTATTGTGCTACTATATGGGGAGAAAGGGGGAATTGTAAAGAGTAAAGGGTAACAGTTATTAGTTATCAGTTATCAGTTATCAGTTGGCAATTATCAGTTGCGGTGATATTGCTTTTTACTTGATGTCACTTCGGATGATGAGTATCCTCTTATCGAATTGATGTTCAGTGGAGCACAAGAGGTCTGAGCGAACGTAATGATGATAGGTAGATACTTTAAAACTAATAAAGGTGATTATATGAAGCAGTTTTGGGCACCGTGGCGCATGGAGTATATTTTGGGCGATAAGCCTGATGGTTGTTTTTTATGTGATATTATTGCTGATGACAAGGATCGGGATAATTTATTGCTTAAGCGTGGGGTGGCTTGTGCGGTGGTTATGAATCGATATCCATATAATGGTGGGCATTTGATGGTACTTCCTTTTAGGCATGTGGCAGAGCTTGGTGATCTTACTTCTGAAGAAAAGCTTGAGGTGCTGAATTTGATTGATGAGTCTATAACTGTTTTGAAGAAGGTTATATATCCTGCGGGGTTTAATGTTGGGGCTAATCTTGGGAAAGTTGCGGGTGCTGGATTGGAAGATCATCTGCATATGCATATTGTTCCGCGATGGGATGGGGATACAAATTTTATGCCGGTGCTGTCTGATACTAGGGTTGTTCCGGTTGCATTATTGGATTTATGGGATTTACTAAAGCCAGTATTTGAGTAGGCAACATTTACAGAAGCCGGATTGTCATAGACGGTGATACGCCTTGTTATTGAGAAAATAGTGCTTCTATTTCTGGTTGGCATTCAATGAATGCATCGACTATTTTGGGGTCAAATTGTGTACCTTTGTTTTGAATGAGGTCGGCAATTGCCGCTTCCGGGGGTATTGGTCCACGATAAACACGCTTGGAGCGCATTGCATCATAAGCATCTATTACGGAGAAGATTCTGGCACCGATGCATATTTCTTCCCCTTTTAGGTGTTGAGGATAGCCGTTTCCGTCGTGACGTTCTTGATGTTGGTATACTATTTGTGCGGCATCTTTAAGGTATGGACTTGTTTTTATAACATCATATCCAATTTGAGGATGTTTTTTCATTATTACCCATTGTTCGTCAGTGAGTGGACCTTCTTTGAGTAGGACTGAATCTGGTATGCCAATTTTTCCTATATCGTGTAATAAAGCACCGGATGCAATATTATTGATATCTTCTTTTGGTACTCCGATATGTTTTGCGAGGATAATTGCCATTGATCTTGTTCTTATACTATGTTTGGCAGTGTGGCGTTCGCGTGCATCCAGCATTGCCACCATTGCTTCGAGAGTAAATTCGTAAGATCGTTTTGTTTCTTCAAGAGTTGCGGCCAGTTGAGCACTACGTTTATTGACGGTTTCTTCCAAGTGTATTTGATGTCGTTTGTTCTCTCTTTTCAGTTTATGGAATTCGAGTGCATGTTTTATCATTATTGAAAGTTGTTCTTTTATGACAGGTTTTTGAATAAAGTCGTGGGCCCCTTTACGTAGGGCATTAATGGCATTATCTACGGTGGCCTGTCCGCTGATAACTATTTTTATTATTGAGTCATCAAGTTCGTTTGCTTTATGTAATACTTCTAATCCATTCATGTCCGGTAGCCCCAGATCGGTCATGAGAATATTATAGTAGCCATGTTTTGTTTTTAGATGTTCCAGTGCCTCAGTTGCAGTTGTAAAAGTATCGACTTCGTAGCCATCGAAATTTAGCATGGCTTTAATTACTTTAAGGATTGGTTCATCATCATCGACAAGCAAGATTCTACCAACTTGTTCTTTGATTTCTGCTATTTCATAGGCATGATTATCTTCTGTATCAGGGATGTTTGTTGCAATGATATTTTCGACAATGCTGCTGCAGGTGTGATCTGGCCATATACAGATTCTATTTCTGCCGGAATTTTTGGCTGTGTATAGTGCTTGATCTGCCTGAATGAGAAGTTCTGAGTACGAGGCTGGTTTGGTATGATTCAGGCTGGTAGAGATTCCTATAGAGATGCTCAGTTTTATTTTATTGCCTTCTTTTTCCAGAGTGTATTCTCTGGTTTTTTTCATTAATCTTTCACCAAAAGCAACGGCGTCTTCTTTATCTGCTCGTGGAAGGATGGCGACAAATTCGTCGCCACCATATCTTGCGATAATATCTGTTGTACGTGAGGCTTCTTGCATGATTTTGGCAAACGCACAGAGAGTTTCATCGCCTACGTTATGCCCAAATGTATCGTTTAGTGTTTTGAAGTGATCTACATCAACGATAATTATCGCCATGGAATAATCGTACCGATGGCTTGTGAGCCATGCCCGCTCTATTTCTTCGTTTAGTCTTATTCTGTTGAACGCCCCGGTTAATGGGTCGCGGGTGACTAAGTGGTGCATCTTTTCTAATGCAATAAAAGCGGCAGAAATGTGGTTTGCTGCGTGATAAAGAAGGGAGATGTCTGATGGGTGATACGCATCTTTTCTTTCACAGGCAAGGGTAAGAATACCATGTATATTATTATCAATTATAGTAGGAACTGAAATGATGCTCCCTATTTCTTTGGCACCATCTTCCTGGATTTTATCACTTTCTATATTAAGAGTGATGTTGTCTGGATCAAGTTTGTTTCCGCTTATGGCGGTATAGCGGGTTAGCATTTCTTTTTTAACGTTATTTACAAAGTTTTGGGAAACGGTTTTTTGCGTGGACATAAGTAGAGTATTTTCTTCATCCGAAATAAGTATGCCAACAATATTGGAGGGAAACATCTCTACGATAGAACTGGAGAATTCAAGTAGAATCTTGGAAAGCGTCTCGGTGCCGGAAATATTTTGGCTTAAACGTGTTAAAATATTCAGGTGATTGCGCATTAATATAAGTGCATTTTCGGCGGGGATATTTTCTTGTCTCTTTTGCTTAAGTTTATATTCTTCTATAACATTATCGCATAAAGTCTTTAGCTGTACCGGTTTGTTCATTAAGCGTGTTATGCCAAGTTTGTTGGCATTTTTGATTGCTCCCTCAGTGACGTAGCCAGAAACAATAATGACACCTAGCCAAGGCCATATATTTAGTGCCTCTTGAAGAAATGTGATGCCGTTCATCTCGCCCATATTTAGGTCTACAATTAGAACATCAAAATCCTCCTGCATAAGAATAAGAAGAGCTTCTCTAGCGTTGCTGGCTGATTTTGTATAGTGGTTTTGTTGGGCTAGTGCGGCACAGAATATTTTTCTGATACCTGCCTCGTCATCAACCACCAGTATTTTTATTGGTGTAAATTCCGTATTTTGTTCTGAATTATCCATTATTTTATGCCTAAATAAGCGTTACAAGCAATATATATAGTTACTGATAACCACTTTATCTAATTATTTGTAGTTGTAACAAGAGAAATATGGTATTTTTGATAAAAAAATATTCACTGTTTTGTGAAAGGGGTGTCTTGCAATCTATCTGTTATTATGGTTTGATTAAAACATAGATTTATAAATTAAGTTTTACAAAGCTCTAAAATGAAAGATTTGACAAATATGATGAAACCGGAAGAAGTCGTTGAGATACTGAAAAATACTGATGCATTGCTTGAGGGGCATTTTGAATTGAGGTCTGGGTTGCATAGTGATCGTTTTTTTCAGTGTGCAAATTTGTTGAGCTATCCTATTTATGCACAACAATGTTGTGAGGCCTTGGTTGAAAAAATGACTATTGCCGGGGTCTTGGGTGCTGTTGATACTGTGATTGCACCTGCATTGGGTGGTATAGTCGTAGGGCATGAAGTTGCTCGTGAGATCGGGGTGAAGTCTATTTTTGCTGAAAAGCAGGATGATAAGTTGTATTTACGTCGCTTTAAAATAAATCCTGGTGAAAAGATTGTGGTAGCTGAAGATGTGGTTACTCGTGGCGGGCGTGTGCAGGAGACTATTGATATTGTTAAGAATGCTGGCGGCGAAGTTGTCGCTGTGGCGTTGTTGGTAAATAGAAGTGGTGGAAAAGTTGATTTTGGCTATCCGACTTTTAGTTTATTAGAGATGGAGCCGATAACATGGGCACCGGATGAATGTCCGCTTTGTAAACAAAAATTGCCGCTTGTTCATCCGGGATCGTGAATAGTGAATAGTGGATAGTGGATAGTGGATAGTGAATAGTGGATAGTGGATAGTGAATAGTGAATAGTGAATAGTGGATGAGTATAAAACGTTTATTGGAGATTCTTTGGCCTGTTGTGGTTGTTGCAACTTTGGTGCTTGCTACGGCTAATATTTGGTTTGGTGAGCTTAATCAGGATGAGGGCTGGTATCTTTATTCTGGAAGGATGGTGGCGGAGGGACAGTTGCCATTTATTGATTTTGCGAGTACGCAGGGGCCGATTATGGCGTTTGTTTATGCTATTGCCTGGCCATTGGTTGATGCTTTTGGTGTGTTGGGGGGGAGAATATTTACGGCGGTTTTGGGCTTGCTTTGCACTATTGGTGCGGCTTGGCTTGCTTATCGCATGATGGTATTAAACTCAGAAAAACAAAAAGAGACCAAGGAGGTTGCGGGGGTAGCGGCATTGATGACATTTGTTTTTATCGGGATAAATGTTTATCAATCTTATTTCTTTGTTATTGTAAAAACTTATGCTCTTGCTGGATTGTTGTTGGTGTGTAGTTTTCTGGCTTTGAGTTTTTGTAAAGGAAAGCGTGGTTATCTGCCGGCTTTTATCTCTGGTGTGTTTATGTCACTTGCTGTTGCTACGCGTCTTTCGGCAATTGCTGTTATTCCGGCAGTTTTACTGGTATATATTATTTATGTTTTACGTGGTAAGGGTGATGCTTCTCATCTCAAAACGGCTGTGTGGGTTGCCGCTGGTGCGTTATTGACGGGGTTATTGGTTTTTTTGCCGTTTTTGATAAAAGCACCGGAGGCCACGTTGTTTGGGCTTGTTGAATATCATGCAGGACGTGAAGCGGGAGGGTTATTTAAGATTTTGGCTTATAAGGCCGGGTTTGTTGCTCGGCTATTTAATGTTTATTTTGTTGCATTGGGAGGCTTACTTGTCGGTGGGGTTGTTACTTGGCTAACAAAAAAACGAGGTCAGGCATGGTCTCCATTGTATATGTCTCTTTGTGTAGCTATTGCGGCTGTTACACTATTACATTTTGTTGCGGCTTTTCCGTATGATGATTATCAGGTTATGATATTTCCTTTGTTGGCTGTTTTTCTGTCTATATTTATTATTAGATTGTTATCAAGTTTTACTGTTTTAACAGAAGGATCAAAATATTCGCCTTTAGTGGTGTTATTACTGATTGTTTTTATTCTTAATATGGCGGCGGCGTTTGCATCACCTATGATTCAGGGCTGGTTTATTGGAGACCGAGATAGAATATGGTGGCCTTTTAAGGAAAAAAGTTCATTGGCAATATTGCGTGAGACTGCCGCTGAAATCAGAAAAGAGTTGGGCCCGAATGATTTGCTTTTGACGCAGGATATTTATTTGGCAGTTGAAACTGGAGCACGGGTTCCGTATGGCTTGGAGCTGGGGCCTTTCAGTTATTTTCCGAATTGGTCACGAGAGAAGGCTGATGCTTGTCATGTGCTTAATAGAACGTCATTAATTGAATTATTGGAGAAGGCTTCTGCTCCGGTAGCTGCTTTTAGTGGTTATGGTTTTGCAATTGGCTGTCCTGAAGTTGCTGAGTTACCGGTGCAAGAACAGGTTGTTTTATGGGAGATTTTAGAACGAAATTATGAGTTGTGTTATGCTGTAGATAGTTTTGGACAGGCCGGAACGCGGCTTGAAGTTTTTTTACGGAAATAGCACCCTCTTTATATAAAGTATTTACATAACACAGATTTTATGGTTATTATAATGAGAAAGTTTTGCAAGCACCTCAAGTAGTAATATTTATTGTGGAGATGATTTGAGAATATATAAAAACATAATAGTTGTTATTGTGGCGTATTTGTTTTTTGCGGGGATGTTGTTTGGGCAGGCAATAACTTTTGATAATACTCGTGATGTTAATATTCCTGATTATGCTACTTTACGGATTGGCCCATTTTATTCAACGGTAGCATTTACGCAACAGTTTGGATATAGGTGGACCGGGAGTTCCGGTAAAGGCACCGATTATCTTTATAATAATCGGCGTGGTGAGATCAGAAAAGATGGTTCAGATTTTCCGTTGATTTCAACTTTGTCGTTCAGGAATTATGTTTTGATAACAAGGAAGATGGATTTGGATATTTCGTTCTGGATGAGTTATGAGTATTATCCGTTAGATACGCAGGAGGGCGGGTTTTATTTTGATATGCCGGAGGAGGGAGTATTAGGAACGATTACTTTGAATTACCGGATAACACCAGTGCTTACCGGTACGTTATATGATCGATTTAAGTATCGCACTGATTATTTTGATACGCGTGGAAATGCAGACCGTTATGGTGGTGAACGGTATGAGTATATTGATAATACTATTGGTACATATCTTGACTGGAATTTTGCACGGGGTAAGAAGTTTCGATTTGATGTAAGTCGCCAAGATGTTATTCCTTTTAGTGACGGATTTGACGATCAGGAACGTATTACGTATGAACAGATGTTGGAGTATTCACAACGTGTGATCGGCAATATATCCGTTGGTGGCAATTATAGCTTTAATCAGACAACTTATAAGGTTGATTATAGACCTGATAATAGTTATCAGTCGTTTTATCTTTTTGCTAGATATAATGATGGGCTTGGTGATGATAATGGATTACACATCAAGATGAGTGATTATACAACGGCATCAATAGGTATAGGGTATTCTGCTGGAGTTAATGGTGAGATACGTGCGGGGGATCAGATTCGCAATGTTGATGGGGTGATATCTACCAATAATATTTCTGATATATATGGTGCTGATGGCAATAATTTTGCTCAGTTTATTTGGTTTGCTAGTATTAAGACGTTGTTGATGGAGGATGTGTGGCATTCGCTTGGATATTCCAGCAGTATAAATACTGGTTATCGTACGGCTTTTGAGCTTGTTGATAGTCTTGAGTATCGGTTGGAATGGCATGGTGAGGCAACTACGGCTACTTTGCTTTCTGAATATAGAACAACAGTGCCGAGTGGAAATATATTTAGTGATTACGCTGATTGGATTACACGACTGGATGTTACTTACCCTCTAACAAGGTATATAGAATTGCATGGAGTGTTACGTTATCAGGTACGCGAGAATCAGCCTAATTTATTACCGAATGAATTATATGATCCTGAAACTACATCCAACTACGATACATGGATGGGGCGCATCGGATCTTCTTTTGCTGTAACAAAGACAATCAAGTTTTACACATATTATACACATGTTTCTCGGGATAGTGATAATGACGATCTAGTTTATACTCGTGATATTTTTGAGGCATATTTCCGTTATACCCATCAATTTTAAGTTTGTTAATATATTGGGGTGGTTCTTTATATGAGTTTTGTAAAAAAAATAGTTTTGTTTGCTGCCGGTTTCTTGATGGTGGCTTGGGGTATTGCTAATTATGGGCGGCTGACTGGAGATGAGGAGGGGTTTATTCGGTTTGTTCTGGGAGTGTTTTTTGCGATATTTATTTTGTTTCGTTGGAAAGAACGGGATGTGGTTGTAAAAATACCTGAATGGGTTTTGCCGGTAGTTGGTGGTTGCGGTACTATTATGGCGTTGTATGGTATTATTTTCCATGTGCATCAGTTTGAGTGGTTGGGCCTGATTTTTGTGCTGTATGCATGCCTACGATGGGCGTTGCCTGTTCGTTTTGGTACAGATATTGTGCTGTCGCTTTTTATGCTTTATTGGGTTCATCCGTTGCCAGGGCAGATTTTTGGGCATTTTCAGATTATTATGCAGATGATATCGGTTAAGGTGTCTGAATGGGTATTGCACGGGTTTAATATCAGGGTATGGGCTGATGGCATGGCTCTTTATACTAATGGTTCCACGTTTGGAGTGCCGGAGTCATGTAGCGGTATGCGTACGGCTGTTACGGTGGTGTTGTGTACTTTGGGTACCAGTATTCTTCTAAGATTTAAGTGGTGGCAATTATTGTCATTTTTGGTATTTAGCGTGGTGCAAGTGTTGTTTTTTAATGTAGTACGTATTAGTGGTATGGTATATTGGGCACCTCAAATGTCACCGGAATGGGCTTCTACTTTTCTGCATGATACTCTCGGTATATTTCTTTTTATATCTATTATGATTATCCAAGTGGAAATGTCTTTGTATAAATATTGGTCAGATAAGAGAATACGTATTAGAAGCGGGATTTTGCGCGGTGAACTTGAACCGGCAGATCTTGGTAGTGTATTACCTAAGTTTTGGCGTTTTATGTCCAGGAGGGGTGGTTTTGTTGTTTTGGGAATGACGCTTATATTGGTGGTGGTTTTTGCGGCAATTAAATCAAGGCCAAGCCATCGCAATGAGATGATTCGTGATGTTATTCCCGGATTGACAGAACGGGATCCAGAACTTGCCGCCCGTGCAATTGAGAAGGTATTGGCGTATGACCCTGACGATACTGAGATGCGGATTGAGCAGATACGAATTCTGTTGAAGCAGAAAAGATTTGAAGATGTGTTGGTAAAAATAGATGCACTTGATGGTGAGCTAGAATTGATTGAGGTGATCTGGAAAAGCTGGGCATTAATGGCCTTGGATCGTATGGATGAAGCGATGGATGTGCTTAATGCGTTGCCTGATGCTGATAAACGTCTGCCGGGAGTTGCTATTGTTCGTGCTGAATATGCGGCACGTAAAGATAATGCAGAAGATGTTAGTAAGAATATTGTATTGGCAGCTAAATGGACGGCTCTTTCTTCGCGGGTTCGTAATCTTTTCCCATATTTGGCTACACGTGAGCAGTGGGGTGCAATAGTTGACTGTAATAGTGACGTTCCGTTTGATGAGGTCTCGCAGGCATTGATAGCTGTTAGTGCTAATTTGCGGGAAAGAAATATACTTGGTGCGGAGCGGGTATTAAGGGTTGCTTTAAAAAGTTGGCCTGAAGATGCGAGGTTTTTGGGGTATATTACAAAGATGGCACTTAGCCGTCCAGGTGCGGGCTGGGAGGAAAAGATGGCAGCGAACTTTAAAGCCAACCTTACTAGATTGCCGCAAGATGTTTTGGCTGAATATCTCGGGAATTGTTTTAAGTTGCAGCGACCCGATTTGGGCTGGATTGCTTATCTTGATTTACAGCAGTTAGATGCTGATGATCCGGCTCTTGCGTTGGCGGTGGTACAGTTTGGAGTGAATTGGTTTAGATTTTCAAGAAAAGATATTGAGGTGCCGATAGATGAACGGGAAAATCTTCTTGATTTGCGAGAGTTTTGTAAATTAACAGAGTCTGTAGAGCCATTAAAATCATTTTTGGCTGAAGTGCCTTTAAGGTCAGAATTATTGGTTGATGATATAGAGGATTTGCGTGCGGCAAGTTTGATTAAATGTCTTGGTGAACTAAAAAAAAGAAGTGAATCTGGTTTGTTGAGTTATCGTATGCAGATTATGTATCCATTTGTTTTGGCTCTTGATGGTGAGTACGCTGAAGCCCATAAGATGTTGGCGGCTTTATTGGTACAATATCCAGAGCAGAAGCGTGATTTATTGTTGCGTCAAGCCACATTATATACAGAGGAAAAGCGCTGGGGGAAGGTATATGAGACGCTACGCCAATATAATCTGGTTGCTGGTGAAATCACTCTTAATGCGGTTTTGCAGAATATAAATGCAATGATACATTTAGATATGGGTATTTCAGCGATGCAGTTGATTCGGGATGCAGAAGGAATATTCTCTGGTGCCCCGCAACTTGCTTTATCAAAAGTTGCTCTCTGGAATATGTTTGGCTTTCCCGAAGACGCTTTCTTTGTGTTGGATCAGGCGGGGCTTCTCAATTCGGCGGCAATATCGCCGCAACTGTTATATGATACGGGGCGTTTTAAAGAAGCTGACAAGATGAGTAAGGTATGGGGAACTCGGTTAGTCAGGAGAGGGATAGAAAACAGTACGCTTTTAAACTTTGCTCCGGCTGAGCGTGTTATTGCTGATATTTGGCCAAAACCATTAACTGATGAGCAACTAAAAGATCGTGCTGTTGCTTTTGAAACAGTAGAGAAAGGTGCAGTTAGTCCATTTGTAAAGAATTTAGCGGCGATAACGGCAGTTTGGTATAAATCTGGCGGGGAGTCGAAATATGTAAAAATTGATGACTGGGATGCCGTAGGGAGAGATGACTATGAGAAAAGTGATGCTTTGCACCGATTGGCACTTTTGTCAATTCAGCAGGAGCATTATTCTGTAGCTAAGCAGGCTTTATCGAAAGCCATTGAGTATATGCCGCATAATCCACTTTTGCATCGATTACAAATCAAGCTGGCAAAGGGTGCTAAAGATGTTGTTAAAGCCGCCAGAATTGCGTGTCCCAATGATTCTAGTATATGGCTGGCGGATGTTGTGGTAAGTATGAGTAATGAAACTGCTGCGGCTGTTGGTGATATGGTTGTTGAGGCTGTAAGTAATTCTGCATATTCCGTTAGAGATATAACGCGTGCGGGTGATTTATTGTATCGTAATAACTTAATCGACTCAGCCGCAGTAGCGGCAGAGTATGGTGTGAAAAATGGATATGGCGTATTGCCGCCGTATGTTTTGGGTTTACGTTGTGCATTAAAGAATAAAGATTGGCAATTAGCACTTGATTTGGCCTTTGATAGTATCTTGCTTGCACATGACCCGGCAATATTTTATAAAACAATAGTGCAAATTAAGGTTGCACAAAAAGAAACTGATGGTGCTATGGTTAACGCTCTAGAGTTTTTGCGTAGTAGTAGTGGCAGTAGTTCTCAGTTGAACGAAACATTGGGTTTTGTTTATTTCAAAAATAAAGATATGAAACGAGCTTTAGATGTTTTGGAGCCGATGATAGAAAACAATATAAAAGAGGTTCGTACAGAATCGTTAATGTTAGCGGCGGAAGCAGCTCGGCAGCAGGGTGAAAACAAGCAGGCAATAAGTATAATTGATGCTACAAACAGATTACATCCGCAAGATATATCAGTTTTAAACAACTATGTGTATTATCTTGCTATGAACCCGGCAACAGTTGATAAGGCTCGTGTATATTTGGATAAACTTTTGGAAAATAGTGAAGGATCCTTTGAAATTCTTGATACTGTGGCAATGGTCTATTTGTATAGTGGTGAGATTGAGTTGGCTCGTAAGTACATGGATAAGGCTATGGCTCTAGTACCTGATGATGATTCAAGGGTGTTGGAAATGCGTCTTAATATGGCAAGAATACTTTTTAAGGCTGGTAATATAAAGGAAGCAAAAGGCATTATTACTGAAGTTGGGGTGAGTTCTGGCCGCAATTTTATTGTAGATAAAACGTCAAAAGTGATGCTTAAAGAGGTTGAAAAAGCAATAAGGGATAACAAAAGGTTATAATACGATGGTTTTATGGTTGACTTTATTTGTCAAAACAGGATATACAACAACCATTCGTATTAATGTAAATTTAACTAGTTTATTGGTTTAATAGCGGGATGAATGAAATATGCAACGATTTTTATTACTATTTTTAATGAGTATTATGGTTTTTGGTGGCATGGGTTGTGCAACAAAGCGTGATGTGGCAGCCCAACAATATTTGGCCGAACTAGAAGCCTCTGATGTTGCTGAAGTAGTTGATGATATTCCTGCCGGACCAGATGCTCCGGATGCACCAATGACGGGGTTACCGCCTGTTTCTGCCGCTGGAGATGCGGCAGGAAAATATAGTGATAGCGGATATTCAGATTCAGACGAAAGTATAACTATTCAACCCGATTGCCTGTTAATGATCAATGTGGCGGAAGATCCATCGCTAGACGGTAGTTATACTGTTAATAACCTTGGTGCTGTTCAGCTGAAATATGTGGGGCCGGTATTTTTGTTTAATAAAACTGAACGTGAGGCGGCTCGTAAAATTGAAGAAGTTTTAAAAACACGCAATTTCAGTAGGGCTACAGTTAAGGTAAGAATTTTAAGGGCATCATACGACAAGGTTAAAATTGTGGGATCTGTTACTAAGCCAGGTATTATTCAGATTGGAGCAGGTGACTCCATATCACTTAATGACTTATTATTGCGTGCGGGCGGGTTGAATGCATCTGCCAATAAAATAAAAGTAAGTGTTGTTAAAGATGGTCTTCAGTCGCCACTTGCATACTCTTTGCCGGGCGAGGATTATTACCTTGTCGATGATGATGGTACCCCTCGGGTTCCTTCATTGCGATTACGGAACAATGATCTGGTTCGTGTTATTGTCGGCGGCAAGGTAACGGCGTCAGATGTTGAAGGTGGCGGTGTATCAGAAACCAAAATTGAGCCAGTAACTATTTTGTTGCTGGGGGAGGTTCGAAGAAAAGGCTTTATTACTTTTGGTCCTGCTGAATCAGCTACAATGATGAACCTTATGTTCAAAATAGGTGGGTTGCCGCTTTATGCAAAAGAAAAAGCCATTAGAGTTATAAGAAAAAATGCTGCTGGTGAAGATGTTGAATTCACCGTAAATGCAAAGCAGATAATGAAAGAGGGTAATCCTGAGCAGGATTTCGCCTTAGAAGATGGTGACCGTGTAATTGTTCCCGCTCGCCGTATTAGCCTTTTCTAGAAGGACGCCTAAATGCCACAAGAATTAGAACAAAGCGAACCGATAGATATTCGGCTATATATAGGAATGATTTTTTTCCATTGGAAGACTATCGTTGTCTGTTTTTTATATGCACTGCTTGGCGGTGTGTTATATATTGATTTTACTCCTCCACAGTACGAAGCAAGTTGTGCTATTTCCATTTATCGTGATCCATTGACAACTGTTACTAAGGCTGCAGGGCAATGGGCACGACCGGGAACGCATGCGCAATTATTGTCCAGTGCCGATTTACGGGATCGTACAGTGGATAAATTATTTGATGAGTGGTCTGAGCAAATGGGGGGGCGTAAGGCGATGGCGTTGTCTGTTTCTGCACGACCGGGCAGGTCAAGCGTTACCATCTCGACTAAGTGTGTTAACCGTGAGTATGCAATAAAATTTCTTGATACATTATTATCGATTCATGAGGTGCAATGGCGTAGTAAGCAACGGCAGTCAATGAGTAATGCGATTAAGGCGTTGTTAGCAGAGATGTCACTTACAGAAGAAAAAATAGAAGAAGCCCAGAATAATATTATAGAATATACTCGACTGAATGACCTTACACGGCAAACTATTAGAGCTAGGGTTGAGGAGGGGTTTATTAAGCGTATAATGAGTCGTCGCACTGCCCTTGAGACCGAACTGTTTATGATGGAAACTGCTAATCCTGAATTAAAAGATTCCAATCTAGCAGTGATCTCAGCAGTTGATAGTATGGCTGCCGGTATAGTGTCAGATAAAGCTTCTAAATTTGATGCGGCCGGGAGGAAAACTGGCGGAAATGATGATGAATGGTTGAAAGATGCTTTTCCTGAAGATAGCGATGGGAATGGAAGTACGGTCAATCCCGGCAAGGGGACAAGTGGTGAAGATGAAATTACAGGGTTGGTAACTTTACGATTGAAATTATTAAATCTTAAAGATGAAAAAGCGGAACTCCAAAAGAATCTAACTCCTGAACATCAGCTTGTGCGTGCTGTTGATGCTAAAATAAAAAACATTAAAGATCAGATGAATTATTTGGCACAGTTAAAGCTTATGTCTTTGAGGGATAAGCATAAATCAATGTTGATTTTACTTAAATCACTTGAGTCTATGGAATATAAATGGCAGGCAAAACGTTTGCAATCTATGGTTAAAGAAACTGAGTTATCAAGGTTTAAGGATTCGCTTACACGGTATAAGAAAAACTACAGTACACTTTACGCACGTTATCATGAAACAAAGATTGCTGAAGAAACGAATACCGAAAGATTTTCAATAGTACGACATGCAACATCTCCGACAAAGCCCACTTGGCCAGATCCCTCAAGAATATTGTTAGTTGCGGTTGTTATTGGGCTTGGTGCAGGTTTTGGGATATCATTTTTTATGCAGTTTCTGGATAATAAGATTCAATCTATTAAAGATGTTGAAAAAGATTTAGAAATTAAATTCTTAGGTGGGGTTCCTTATTGGGTGCATAGTGGTCTTGAGCGTACGGTTCGTCCAATTGTGACAGAAGAGCATTCTTCAGGAGCGGTAGAGGCGTATCGTGCACTGCGTACAGTTTTGATTACAGAGCTTGCTAAGCTTAATGAAAAGATTGTTTTTGTTACCAGTGCTGATTCCCGTGAAGGAAAAACATTAACAACGCTTAATTTAGCTATTATGACAGCACAGATGGAGAAGAAGGTTTTGTTGATTGACATGGATTTACGTCGTGGACGCCTGCATAGATCATTAGGTGTTTCAAAGGCTCCTGGTATCACTGATGCATTAAAAGATCAACGTACTATTAAGGATGTTATTGTTTCTACGCGCATAGAAAATCTTTCCTTGGCTCCGACAGGTAAAACGTATGATGGTTCATCTGAAATGTTACAGTCAGCAAATCTAATGGCAATGTTGGTAGAACTACAAGATGATTATGACTATATTTTTGTTGATACATCACCAATTCTGCGAGTAACTGATACGGTTATTATGACAACGCTGGGCGTTGGAGTGGTTATATATGTTGCACGTGTTAATCATACTCCAAAACCACTGATTCGCTATTCTCTTGATATGTTGAAGGAAGCAAATGTATTGGGATTAATTATGAATAGTATTGAAATGCATAAGATAAGCAGTCTTTATTATGCTTATCAATATCCTAATTATGCTTATTACAGTAATGCTTATGCCTATGGTTATAATTATTATAATTATGGTGAGCAAAAGGGTAAAGCGGTTAAATATCGCCGCAAGAATCCACTACAAAATGCAAGAAAATCATTTGATCGGTGGGTTAGAAATACTTTCTCTTGATAGTTGAGTTATAAAATAGGATCAAACTATGGTAATGGCTCGTTCACATGTTCGTGTACAGATTGCTTGGTTGGCGTTAATAGATTTAGTTTGTCTAATTATCGGCGGTGCGGCTGGTATCATTGGTCGGCTAGGACATGGAGCAACCGCAGTTTATGCTTTTGAGCATATAGATGGCTGGATGATGTTCTTTGGTGGTGTTATCTTAGCTAATTATTTGGCTGGTAGCTATAGAGTTCAATATACATTTTCCAGGTTTAACCTCATTGTTACTTGGCTATTCTCATTGGTTTTTGCTCTTTTTATCCTTAGTATTACTTCTTATGCTTGGTTTATGGTGGTGCTTGGACGTGGCGTACTTCTTATTTCTGTTATAGTTTACAGTGTCGTGTCGTTATCCCTTAAAATGATGGTCTATAGGGCACTATTCAGAAGTGAGCGTTTTACTTGTCGTTCTGTTATTATTGGTAGCGGTAAGAGTGCTAGGTTTTGTCGTCGTATTATAGAAAAAGAATTTGTGCTCCCTGCACATAAAGCGGTAGCTTTCATTTCTGTTTTGGACACTAAGGTTGAATTACGTTCTGGTTCTGATTTTAATGATGGTGTAGTGGTGATTTATGCATCTCCAGATAAATTAGAAGAGGTTGTCAATAGTCTGGGGGTTGATTTAATTATACTTGCACTTGATGATATGAGTAAGGCTAATATATTATATCCGCAATTAAAACATTTACGCTTCAATGGGATGGAGGTTCTTTTGCCATTGCATATTGCTGAAATATATAGCGGAATGACTCCATTAGAATATGTTGATGAGGAATTATTGATGCAGGTTAGTATGGAGTCACGTTTGCAGAGTATATGGAGGATGAAAAGAATATCAGATATACTTATTTCCTTATTTGCCGTCATTTTATCTGCACCATTGTTATTATTAGTAGCTTTGATTATGAAGATACTTGAGCCTCGTAGTCCCATTCTATATTCTCAGGAAAGAGAAGGGCGTTTTGGTGTACTTTTTACGATATATAAACTTCGCACAATGCGGCATGGTGCGGAAGATGATACTGGACCAGTTTGGGCTGCAGATAATGATGAAAGAATTACTTGGTTTGGGCGCATATTGCGCAAAACAAGGATAGATGAAATTCCGCAGTTTTTTAATATTTTACGTGGAGAAATGAACTTAGTTGGTCCACGCCCAGAACGTACCTCTATTATAAACCGGATTGAAAAAGATATTCCTTTTTATCGTGAAAGAGAGAATGTGATGCCGGGGCTTACTGGCTGGGCACAAATTAGATATCATTACGGTAGTTCAGTTGAAGATGCTAAGCGAAAATTAGAGTATGACCTTTATTATATTAAACATTTATCGTTGAGTCTTGATTTACAGATTATTCTTAGTACTTTACGTATTGTCCTTTTTGGAAAAGAGCGATCAAAGTAGAATTGAAGAGGCTTTGGATGGCACATGAAAAAAAACAGATAGTTACAGCTGTGGCACTTCTTGTTTGTGTTTTCTTGGTGGGATTCTGGGAAATAATGTCAAGTTACAGTAATCGTGCTCTCGATGCTTTTAAGTTAAGCAATGATGCTTTTGTTGGCTTTGAACAGAGTGATAAAAGTAAATATATTATTAAGTCGGTACCGGTTGTTACAACCGTGATGGAGCCAAATGTTGCTGCATTCATGATTAAACCGCGGGAGCAAGAAAATGATTCTATTGTTTTAACTAGATTAGTGCATGGTTACAATATGTGCGATTGCATGAAGATTAAGGGATATACAGTTGACTTGCTTGCCGATACTAGGCGTGGGCATGAATCTGTTACTAATAATTTGCCTAAGCAGTTGCAGATTTGGCGATTAACATCAAGTTCAGGTGGTATATCTATTTGGGTTACTAGCATGTTGAGGTCAGGTGACTTCTCTGCATTAGCGATTGATGTTCGCTCTATGGTGTTCCCCAGGGTAGGTATGGAGGAGGATCCTAGTTGGGTGCCTCGTGGATTAACATGGTCCAGTTTAAAGCATCCAATTACTAATACGAAAATGATGCTTCAGGCAAAGTGGAATAATTCGCGATGTGATATATGGACATTTCTTAGATTAAAACAGCCTTCGTGGGCTAGTGAGGATATGCTTACGTTGGTTTCTGCCTACAGAGGTTCTGCTTTTACTAAAGAAAAGGAGCCTGCCGTTATGATGAATGTTGTTGCGGCACATGTTGCTATAATGAATGAATTAAAGATTTGGCGAAAGAAAACAACAGAAGAATAGGTGTGTTTTTAAAATAGTAGGGGTGTTTACTGAAGGGTGCATTTCTAGCTGTTTTTTATGAAGTTTATTTGTATGGTTCGACCACAAAGGTTTCGTCTGTTCCATTTGAGGTTGCTCCACCCCAACTGCTTTTGAATATCATTTTTGTGCCGTCGGGGCTGACACCTCCTTCTGAGTTGGGATCGGTTATGTGGGTTTGTGCAAACCGGTTAACTATACCGCTACCATCAAGTTTTAGTGCAAATACTTCCTTAAAGCCTTCTTTGTTAGTGCTGGGGTAGCACCATCCTGGGCGTTTATAGTTACGGCAGCTTATGTGACCACCGTTATATTTGCTGGGGAGTAGCCTTGTCTCTCCTCCGGTTGCGAGGTTGTATGCCCATATTCCTGCTCTGCTTCCAAACTCAAATTGGATGAATGTATCCGTTCCGTTGGTATCTACGCCAATATCTCCGTGCTCTCCTTGTGCGGCAAGTTCACGTATGAAGTTTAGATTAATATCATATTGATCAATTGAATAACGGAAAACCGGATCTGGATTATCTGGGTCTTTTTTCCAGTCTATTAGAATATAATTACCTGATGGTGATACCGATATCCAGTCTAGCACTTGATATCCATTGCTATCTGTCCAGGTTATATTTGTGAAATCTGCCTGAGCTGTTATTTGCTTGTTTTGGATGTCAAATACTATGGCAGTGAGATAATTGGTATTTTTCTTTTTGGCGGCAAAAACAACATATTTATCTTGGTGATCAATGTTGCCTTCATATTTGCCAAGTAGTAGTTCGTCGTATAAGTTGTTAGTAAAACTTATTAGTACTTCTTTGAGTGGCGTGCTGGATCCTGATAAAACCGGCGTTACATCGCGCTTGACAAAAGAGTGATCGTTAGTACCATCACCATTTGTATCTATATAGTGTTCCATTGCGTAGTAAATGTGCGGATACACAGCGGACCATTTGCGTTCATCATCATCCCACCAAATATTACTTGCGATAGTTTGGTATGTTTTTCCGTCTAATAGTTTGTAGTATAGCATTAACAGAGTTCCGTCAATATTCCATGCTTGAGTTTTGGGGTATGGTTCTTCTGCGATAACGGATGGGTAGTCAGATACACGTATTATTTTGTTAGAGAATACGGATCCTGTTGTAGGGGTTAAGTAGCCAGGGTAGGGTGCATTTGTTTCTGTAGCTATATAAGTAAACGCAGTATTTGGTGGATAATGTAAGCTTGTTCCTTTTATGGTCATAAAGAAGTTTGCAAGTGGAAACATGGAGCTGAATATGGTTGCGTATACTAATGTTGTCGCAAATAGTGTACATATTAATAGTAGTGATATTTTTTTTGTTTTAATTGTTTTGTTCCTTAGAAGGTTGTTTATTGTATTTGAGCCATTGCGAAATTAGAGCATATATTTATTTTTTTAGCAATTCTAAAAAAACAATAAGTCACTAGCAATGGATTAGATGAGAATTTTCTTTTCATCTAGGTGATTTTTTCTTATTTTGGTCTGTAATTATAAATGTAAAAGGGTTTATTAATATGAAAAGAAGTATTATTGTTGTTTTATCTGTTGCTGTAGTTGTTTTGTCTATTTTGTATGCACGTCAGATAATGCAAAATAAGAGTTTTCTGAATAGAGAGAGCGAGAATCTGCCTGAGGTTAAGGATAGTGGTGTAGATGCTGATAATATGGTTGTTAAGACGTTGAAAAATGAGCTTACTGATAAGGATAGCGAGATAAAGATATTGCGGGAACAGCTTGCGGATTTGAAGGAGAAAAACAAGTCTTTACAAATTATGCAGGTAGCAAAAGATAGCGTTAAAAAGGATAATAAAACAATAGATGTTGCCGGCAGTTCAGACGTAGTTAGTGCTAATTTGAAGGATGGAGAGGAGTTGTCCCAAAAGCTAAGTAGTCTTATTGATATGCAAAACGCCAATAGTTCTGCTCCTACGCTGGAAGATAAGTATTCGGTTTTATTTGATAAGATTGAGGTTTCTGATAGTGTGAAAAAGAAATTGATGGCTTTGTTGAATAAAAAAAGCAATTTATGGCTGACGGGCGGGGCTGGGGAGGACGTTGATAAGCAAATCAGTGATTTGTTGGGGGATAAGTATGATCAGTATAAAAAATATGAGGAAGAGCTTCCTACGAGGTTATTTGTAGATGATTTTGCGAGTTATCTTGCTGAGAATGGGCATGCACTTACGGGGACGCAGGTTGATGAGTTTATGAAGTTGGATCCTGATACGGTGAAAGATATTCCTCTTTCTTACGGGGCGGTGCAGTTTAAGATTAATCCTACGGGTGAAGAAGAAAACTTGGGGGATGCTGCTAGTAATGCACTTGAAGATAATATAGTAAATTTTGATAAAGTTGATGCTAAGGCTAAGGGTGTTCTTAATGATGAGCAGAAAGAATTATTTGATAATTATCTTGGGGAACGTTTCCATGCAAAAGAAAATGTGGCTGATTTGATGGATCAGATATTACCAAATCTTAAGTTACCCAATAATGGAAAAAGTACAATTTCGGTTAGTGCCACAACAGAATTATCTTTACCTTCTGAGTAGTAGGGACGTGAAAAAGGGTTTAAAAGGCTTTAGGGGTCAGAGAAGGTTAGGGATGTAAGAAAAGGAACTGTATTATGGCTAAATCACGTGAATCATCTGGAAATATGCAGGTAATAACACCTGGTGAACGGCGTTCGAGTTTTTTTAGTAGTTTTGTTGTTCCGTTTCTAATGGTGGTTATAATATTGTTGGTGGCTATCTTTTTTATTGTTAAGACTGATGGTAGCAAAGAGGTGATTACTGATAAGTTAGGCAAATCTCTTGGAATGGATGTTGAATTGGCTGGTACAAGGGTTGGGTGGCCTTATGTGTTAGTGTTGGAAGGGGTCTCAATAAAGGAGAAAGATACGGATAAAACATCTATTTTTGCTAAAAGTGTTCGTTTGTCGAAGGATTTTAAGTTTCGTACAAATATTTTTATTAATCGCGGGGAATTAACACTTGAGCAGAGCGGTGATGGTGATTGGGGACCGCATACTTTTTCTCGGTTAGGAAATCTGCCGACGGAGAATATTACACAACTTTCCAAAACGCTTGATTTGTTTGATAAAAGAATTGTAATTGATATAACTGATAGTGAAATAAGTTGGGTTGATAAGTCGGGCAGTAAAATAAGTTCAGTTTCCGGGTTGTATTTTAAGACTTTACCGGTAAAAATTTATAAGCATGATATGCGTTATTTTTCTTTGTCGATAAATTCAGGAGTTGTTAACGGCAGTAAATTTAGTGATATAAAAAAAGAGTGGCTTGCATCCAAAGATAAGTCGTATTTAGGGTTATATGAAGACGAGGCGGCTGCTGATGAAAATGAACAATGGGGAGTTCGGACTACGGGAGGAACTAAATGATAGAAAGTTCTAGGGTAAAAGAGTTGCTGGTGCAAATGCAGAATAAGTGCGTGTTGGTGGTTGGCGATATTATGCTGGATAAGTATGTGGTTGGCAATGTGGAGCGTATCTCCCCAGAAGCACCGGTGCCGGTTGTTCATGTTCAGAAAGAGTATTCCCGCCCTGGGGGGGCGGCTAATGTGGCTCTTAATATTCAGGCACTTGGCGGGAATGGAATATTGTCCGGCATTATGGGGCGTGATAGTGCTGGCGATGATATGCTTGCTTTACTTACTAAAGATGATATTTCTGTTGAGAGTGTTGTTTCTGGTGATATTAAGACTATTGTTAAAACTAGAGTTATTGCCGAGCGGCAGCAAATAGTGAGAGTTGACCGTGAAGATATACCTGAAGAAATGCAGAGTATGATCCCTGAGCTTTGTAATGAGATTGATGAGGTTATGTCAAAAGTTGATGGAGTTATTATTGAGGATTATGGCAAGGGGTGTATTACGCAGAAGGTTATAAATACAATTCTTGCAGCAGCTAATAAGGCTGGTGTTCCCGTTGGGCTTGATCCGAAAGATAATCATGATCTTGATATATCTGGCATTACAATTGCCACTCCAAATTATAAGGAGGCATGTGCCGCAGCTGGTGTTCGCAGTGAAATGCTTAATAATGCTCCGGAAACAGATGCACATCTACTGGAAATTGGGACGATTTTACAGGAACGTTGGAATACTGAATTGCTTGTAATTACTTTGGGTGCATACGGAATGTATTTGTTGGCCAAGGATTCTGCTCCGGTGGTAATTCCTACGTTGGCGATGGAGGTGTTTGATGTTTCAGGTGCGGGTGATACGGTAATTGCTACGGCAGTGCTTGCACTTGCAGGCGGGGCGACTCATGAAGAGGCGGCGTCATTGGCAAATATTGCTGCGGGGATTGTTGTAGGTAAGCTGGGGACGGCTCCTTGTTTGGTATCAGAAATCTTGGAGAATATTTAATTATGCGTGTAGTAGGTGTTATTCCATCACGGTGGGCATCAACAAGGTTGCCCGGAAAAAGTTTGATTTCTATATGCGGTAAGCCGTTGGTGCAGTGGGTTGTTGAGGCTGCCGGTAAGGCTGACCTGATTGATGAACTGTTGGTTGCAACTGATGATCAGCGGATTGTTGATGCGGTTGTTCCGTTGGGTGTTCGTGCGGTTATGACTTCACCTGATCATCCATCTGGCACTGATCGTATCGCTGAGGCGTTGCAAGGGATTGATGCGGATTTGGTTGTTAATATTCAGGGAGATGAACCGTTGCTGGATTCAGCTTTGCTTGATCGGTTGGTTCGGGTTATGGTTGAAGATAGAAGTTGGGATATGGCAACAGCGGCAACACCCATATTGGATGAGTCTGAAATTGATGAATCATCGGTAGTAAAGGTTGTGACGGCACAGGATGGTAGGGCGTTATATTTTTCCCGTTCGGTTATTCCTTTTATTCGTGATAATGATGGTGGTCTAGGCAAGGATTTGTATATGCGGCATCTAGGGGTTTATGCCTATAGGCGTGATTTTTTAGAGAAATTAGTGAATACTCCGCCATGTGCATTGGAAAATGCCGAAAAACTTGAGCAGTTGCGTGCATTGTACATTGGTGCTAGTATGATTGTTGTTGGAACAGAAGATGCTGGTATAGGTGTCGATACACCGGAAGACGTAATAAAGGTTGAGCGTATTATAAAGGATATTTTATGAAGACGGTAAATGTGGCTGGGATAAAGTTTGGTGGGCGTAAGTCTTTGGCATTGATTGCCGGGCCTTGTGTGATAGAAAGTCGCAAGGGCTGTGTCGATTTGGCTGGGCGTTTGGTGCGGTTGGCCAAAGAAGAAGATATTCCGTTTGTTTTTAAAGCATCGTATGATAAGGCTAATAGATCATCTCATAAGTCATTTCGCGGACCTGGCATGGAAGAAGGTCTTGAAATACTTGCTGAGATTAAAGAATGTTATAATGTGCCGGTTTTAACTGATGTGCATAGTGTGGCAGAGGTTGATGCGGTGGCAAAAGTGGTTGATATATTGCAAATACCGGCATTTTTATGTAGGCAGACCGATTTAATTATTGCCGCTGCAGATAGCGGAAAAGCTATTAATATCAAGAAGGGGCAGTTTTTAGCCCCCGAGGATATGATCAATGTTGTGGTTAAGGCAGAGTCAACAGGAACAAGGAAGATTATTTTGACAGAACGTGGTGCAAGTTTTGGGTATAATAATCTAGTTGCAGATATGCGTAGTTTGCTTATACTACGGGAAATGGGATATCCGGTTGTTTTTGATGCTACACATAGTGTGCAGAGGCCGGGTGGGGCTGGGAGTAGTTCTTCTGGTGATTCCAAGTGGGCACCGGCCTTGGCACGTGCAGCAGTTGCTGTTGGTTGTGATGGTATATTTTTAGAAACGCATATCAAACCGGAAGAGGCGTTATCGGATAAGGATAATACTTTAAAGCTCTCTTCGCTACGAAAGATATGGAGACAGCTAAAGGATATTAATGAAGTTATTGATTAAAAAAAATATATTATGTATAGTTGTGGGGTTGGTGGTTGTGTCCATGATTGCATCTGTGGTAATGGCGGAAGAGATGGCTATGCCGGTAAAGAATTTACGTTTACCTATGGAGTATTATGATAGCGGTGCAGTGAAAACGCAGTTGAAGGCTGGATTTGCTTTGGTTCCGCCTAAAGGTGTTATTGTGGCATCTAATGTTGTAATGCATATGTTTTTTGAAAATGGTTCAACAAATGTTATGATGACTGCGGAAGATTGTAAATATGACCGCGAAAAACAGTCGGCAAAATCTGGTGGTAAAATAAAGATAATAAGAGATAATATTGTTATTACCGGCAAAGGATTTGAATGGTATTCGGAAAGAGAGCGGGTAAAGATTCTTTCTGATGCAAAAATTGTGTTAACTCGTAAGGGCGGGAGTTCACAGGGAAGTTTAATAAAAGAATTTAGAAAGAGGAGTGATAAAAATGAATAAATATATAAATTTAACACTGGTAATAAGTTTTATTATAGCTGGAGCTGTTCCGGTTATAGCAGAATCATCTAAAGACAAAGAGTCTAAGACGACAATTACTGCAGATACAATGTCGTATGACTATAAACGCTCAATTGCTATTTTCCAGGATAATGTGGTTGTTATTGATCCGCAAGTTAGACTTGAGTCCGATGCTCTTACGGTTTTGTTTGGTAGAACAAATGAGATAAAATCTATAACTGCGGTTGGTAATGTTCGTATTAAAAGTGATGATAAAGCGGCTTTATGTAATAAAGCTATTTATATTGCTAAGTCTGGAGAAATATTGTTGACTGGAGATGCCGTGCTCATGCGTAATAATGATCGGCTTGAAGGTAAGCAAATAACATTTTGGCTTAATGAAGAGCGGGTGTTATGCACGCCGGGTAGGTTGATTATATACTCCGATCAAGAGCGCTCGGGAACTGATGTTTTTAATTTGGGCGATGACAAGAAAAAGTAGTGGAAAGACTTAATCTATGACTGAAACAGAACATAACTTACTAAATGTTGATGGAATCTCAAAGTCATATAAGGGGCGTACTGTTGTTAGCGATGTATCATTAACAGTTAATAAAGGAGAAATTGTAGGCTTGCTTGGTCCTAATGGTGCAGGAAAAACTACATCATTTTATATGGTTGTTGGATTAATTCGTTCTGATTCTGGTACTATTATGTTTAATGATAAAAATATTGCTAAGCTACCAGTTTACAAGCGTGCTAGGTTGGGGATAGGTTATCTTTCGCAGGAGCCGTCAGTTTTTCGAAAATTGACGGTTGAAGATAATATAATGTCAATTCTTGAGACTTTGAAGATTTCACGTGCAGAGCGGCGTACTCGATTGGTTACTTTGCTTAAAGATTTAGGGCTTGAAAAACTGGCACAACAGCGTGCTTATACGTTGAGTGGTGGTGAACGCCGGCGGCTGGAGATTTCGCGTGCATTAGTGACGCGGCCATCTATTTTGATGCTTGATGAGCCGTTTAGTGGTGTAGATCCTTTGGCTGTTGGTGATATTCAGGATATTATTGTAGGTCTAAGGGACCGCGGACTCGGAATATTTATCACAGATCATAACGTCCGCGAAACTTTATCTGTTGTGAATAGAGCGTATTTAATGTTTGAAGGAAAAATAATAAGGGAAGGCGAAAGTGATTTCCTTGTTAATGATAAATTGAGCAAGGAGTTATATCTGGGGGAAAGCTTTAGAATGTAAAATTACGTTCTTTATGAATTTTGTGGACATACAGAATGAAATCTGCAATTATGATTAATAGAATGAAATAAATTAGTTTAGACAAAAAATATAAAGGAGACTTATAATGTCAATTGAAGTAACTGTAAGGCATGATGATATATCGAAGAGTACTCAGGACTATGTGAATTCACGAGCTGAAGAAATAATGGCTGAATTTACTAGAGTGGAGCACATACATGTAACTTTAAATAAAGAACATCGTCAATTTATTGTACATGTTTTTGCTCAGGCAAAAAATCATATTAGAGTTGAGGCTGAAGAAGAGGATGAGAATATAAATACTGCAATTGAGGGTGCACTGGATAAAATTTCGAAACAGTTGCGAAAATTGCGTGATAAAGTTCAGGATCATAAAGTGGTTATGAAGCATGTAGAAAATCATCGTGGCGAGGAGCCGGAGACTGTGTAATGATTAAACAGCCGTTAAAGAGACCTTTAGTAACAGTTGGAGATTTTGTTGAGGCTAGCCATGCGGCCATGCAACTTAAGTTGGTGGCGGGCAAGGCTGGTTTGAAGCATCGCATTAATGAGGCTGCAGTTAATCGACCCGGTTTAGCATTAACGGGATTTTATAAATATTTTGCAAACCGCAGAATTCAAGTTCTTGGCTTGGCTGAGATTTCATACCTGTCATCATTAAGTAAGCCCAAAAGAAGTGAATGCCTGCGTGAGTTCTTTGGGCGAAAAATTCCATGTGTTGTTTTTACAAGGGGTAAACAGGTTCCGCCTGAAGTTATTAAGTTGGCAGATGAATTCCGAGTTCCCGTATTGAGAACTAAGGCTATTACCAAGGACTTTGTTAATGCAACAACAATAGTTATGGAGAATCTGAGTGCGCCACGTTCTAAAATCCAAGGAACAATGATGGAAATTATGGGCATTGGTGTTTTGATTGATGGTGCACCAGGGATTGGTAAAAGCGATACAGCTTTAGCTCTTATACGAAAAGGTAATGCGTTGGTTTCTGATGATGTGACATCGGTTAGAGTTGATAGTGCCGGTTCTATTATAGCTTCTCCTGTCAGTGTTACCAGATATCACATGGAAATAAGAGGGCTTGGTATAATACATGTCCCTAGTTTGTACGGAGTGTCTTCGGTTCGTAATGAGAAAAAACTGGATGTCGTTATTACATTATGTAGTGAAAAGCAACGCAGCAAAGAATTTAGAGGCGGGGAAGATTTTCCTGCAGTGGAAATTTTAGGGGTAGATATCCCACATATAGTAATTGCTGTTATTCCCGGTAGGGATATTGCTAATATTGTTGAAGCGGCTACTCTTGACTTGAAACTGAAAAGACTTGGGCATGATGCCGAAAAAGAGCTGGATGAAAAACTTGTACGTATAATGACAGGCGGACAGGCGATTATCGACTAATAAATGGTGAGGATTGTGACTGAACGAAAACTTAAAATCATAAATAAACTTGGCGTTCACGCCCGCCCGGCGTCAATGATAGTTAGAACTGCGTCTAAATATGACGCAGATATTTTTATTGATAATGATGGAGTAAAAATCTCTGCCAAAAGTATTATGGGATTGATGACTATGGCTGCTTCATGTGGTACTGTATTGACGGTGTCTGTTGATGGTGGTGATGAGGAAGTTATTCTTGATGCTTTTGAAGAGCTTTTTGCATCTAAGTTTGGTGAATAGAAAAATTGGTAAGTTTTGGTGAATGAAAAAACAAAAAAGAATAAAACCTTACGTGGCATAGGGGTTTCTCCCGGCGTTGTAATTGCTCCGGCCTTTATGCTTATGACGGAGTCTGTCTGCGTCGTTCGCCATAAAATTCCAAAAGAGAGTGTGTTTACTGAGATTGAACGGTTTGAAGATGCGTTAATAAAAACCAGACAACAGATACTTGAAGTTCAGAATAACCTGGAACAGAATACAACCATGCGCGATGCGAGTATTCTTGATGCACACCTAATGGTTCTTGATGATCATGTATTTGTGGATGATGTTATAAAAAAAGTTCAGGCACAAACTAATGTTGAGGCGGCTGTTAGTGAAATCCTTGAAAGTTATGCCAAAATGCTGGCTTCGGTTGAAGATGAATATCTGCGTGAACGATCTGCGGATGTTCTTGATGTTGCGAAGCGCATGATAAACAACCTTACTAGTGCAATGGATCATTCTGTGCTTGATCTCAACCATAGACATATAGTTATTGCAAAAGACCTGTCTCCGAGTGAAACTGCTGGTATGTGCAAAGATATGGTGGTTGGGTTTGCAACGGATGTGGGTAGTCCCACATCTCATTCAGCAGTTATGGCACGAGCACTTGAGATCCCTGCAGTTGTATCACTTCGTAATATTAGCGAACAAGTATCCCCCGGTGATGAGATTCTGATTGATGGGAACAAGGGTGTTCTTATTATCAACCCTACTGAAGTGCAAATGGAAAAATATGGACGCCTTGCAGAAGCTCGGCAGACGATTGAAAGAGGGCTTGTTACATTACAACACAAGCCGGCAGAAACAACTGATGGGCATAAAATCACCTTGTCAGCCAATACGGAGGGTTTGCAAGAGGTTGATTCTGTGCTGCGTTATGGTGCCGAAGGAGTCGGATTATTTCGTTCTGAATATCTTTTTCTTGCTATAAAAGGTGGGATAGATGAGGAATCACAGACCGCAGTGTATCAGCAGGTGGCTAAGCGCTTATCTCCAGCTCCGGTTATTATTCGTACTATGGATATAGGGGGAGATAAATTATTAGACGGGTCACAATTTGAGCGAGAGGCAAATCCGTTTTTAGGATGTCGTTCTATCAGATTATCACTGCTCTATCCAAAGTCGTTTAAGGTTCAATTAAGATCCATTTTACGTGCAAGTGCTCATGGCAATATAAAATTAATGTATCCTATGATTAGCAATGTAAATGAAATTATTGCAGCAAATAAAATATTGGAAGAAGCGAAAAGTGAACTTACCGCTGAGAATATTCCATTTGAGAAAGATATTGAAGTTGGTATTATGGTAGAGATTCCTGCGGCAGTTATGACCGCAGATGTATTGGCAGAGCATGTTAGTTTTTTCAGTATAGGAACCAATGATCTTATTCAATATACTTTAGCCGTTGATAGGGTTAATGAGCGTGTTGCATATCTGTATGAACCAACACATCCGGCAGTACTAAAGATGATTAAAGAGACCGTAGATGCTGGGCATAGGCATGGTATATGGGTTGGACTATGTGGCGAGATGGCTGCCGACCCGGTGTTGGTTCCGCTTCTGTTGGGATTGGGTATAGATGAATTAAGCGTATCTCCAGCAGCTGTACCAATGGTAAAGGATGCTGTTCGGACTGTTGGTTTTGTACAGGCTAAGGAACTTGCCGCAGAGTCACTTATGTGCAGAACGGGAACAGAAGTACTGAATCTTTGCCGGCATTTAACCAGTGAAGTTGCTCCAGAATTGCTTGAATTAGTATAAAGAGGAACTTGCAAAACTATCTGCGGACACTTTTTGATTTTATACGGCATATTCCGCTTTTTCGCAATTTTACAGTCTCTCGGGGTATGCTCCAGTTGATCAAAATGCCGAATCTGCTCGCCTTGAAATACTAAAAATTGCCTCGCACAAGTAGTTTTGCAAGTGCCTCTAAAGATGTAGATTTAGCGTTGGACGTTAGATATCTTCCATATTAATGATTCTGTTTTCTTTGGTAGATTTAATTGCCGCAAAGGCGATACGTGTGGCTAAAACTGCCTCATCGACACTGCATACCACTGGACCTTTTCCGTTTATTTCATCAATGAAACGATCAATGGCATGTGCATGACCTTTATCTGGTTCGGCGGTAAATTGAAGTGCTTGGTCATTTGCCGCAATTGCTTCGCGACAGGCTGCTTCTTTCTTTTCCATCCAACCGTTAATTCCGCCTTGCGTGCCGACATCTGGATGTCGATCTTTCAAAAATGGGTAGGTTATACGAGATGGTACATTTTTAATACCGGCAGTGCGAATCTCGCACATGTGATCGCAAACCACAATAGCACCTTGTCCCATTACCTCATATAATTCTTTTGGATAACCAAAAGTTCCTGTTCCGCATAATGAAAGTGTGGCGAGCTCGCCTCCGGCATATTTAACGATAATAGAATGGTTTAACATTCCAGTTTCCATTGCCACCACTTCAATAGGGTCGCTGTTCATAAACCAATTACAAATATCGGTAAAGTGGGTCATCTCAAATAACATTGGTCCGTGTGGTGCTTGGGTTTTATCAAATACCCAGCTTTTCCAAGAATACCAGTCATCATTTATACGACATGTCATTGCCGCAACGCCATCATCTTTGCGTAATGGTCGGTCTTCTCCCTCACGATCCCAACGCCACCCACAATCCTGTGGGTTATCCATGTGGTTACGGAAAATACGGTGAGCTTCAATCATTGCTGGACTGTTACGTCGATTATGTCCAACACAGAAAGGGATGCCACTAGCATTTACAATTTCTTGAATTTTATAGACTTCTTCTAGCGTTCGTGCCAATGGCTTTTCAACATAGACGGGTTTCCCATTTTCAATGGCTAATTTGATTACAGGAATGCGTAGTTTTTCTGTGGTAGCTAGACAAATGGCATCAATTGCAGGGTCTTTTATAACCGATTCCCAATCTTTTGATATATGTAATGCGCCATGTACTTCCTTGCATTCTTTAAGTGCATCATCAGATAGATCACAGCAAGTATGTAGCACAGCTTTATTAGATTTGGCAATATTTGGTATGTGCATCATTCTTGCCAATGCACCACATCCGATAACGGCAAAGTTTATTGTTTTCATTATAGAAAAAGTCCTTTAGTTTAATAAAATGTATAGCAGAAGTCTCTTCTTGAGTAAGAAGGGGTAGACCATAGCTTTATTTGTAATTGGAGTCAAGAATCATTAAGCTTGGCGTGACGAATAAAATTTGACAATAACCTCTTGTTTTGTACAATCTGTTTTATGGAAATAGTTGCATTACTCAGAAAAGATTTTGTGGTGGCTGGCAATTTATGGCGAGCGATACGAGAAGATTCCTCCTTTAAGGTTGGTTTTATACTGTTGTTTGCTATGGCTATGATTGGCGGTTTATTTGTGCTGTTTTATGATGGTTTTCGCTTTTTGGCTGAGTTTGGCGGTGCGGGTTTTATGATTACACGCAGTCTGTTTTCTCTATTTTTTCTTGGTCTGGGGATGATGCTTGTTATATCTAGTATTGTTACATCATATTCGACATTTTTTAGGTCTCATGATTTGAGTTTCCTGGTGACATCTCCTTTTGATATGGGAAGTATTGCTTTTTATAAGTTTCTGGAATCTGCCCTGCTTAGTTCATGGACATTCTTTTTTATTATTACTCCGTTTGCTGCCGCCTATGCATTACAGCAGAAGATAAGTTTTATGTTTGGGGTATGGGTTTTTGTTTTCACAATACCATTTTTATTATTATGTTCGGCACTAGGTTCTTTAATTACATTGGTGGTTGTGCGCTGGGTTCCGCGAGGAAAAATTCTTGCATTATTGTTGTTGCTTGGGGCGTTCGTTGCCGGATATATTTATCTTATCAAGCTTGCACAGGCGGGAACTGTTGATGATGCAACATTTGTTCTTTCTAAAATTGTGCCAGGGCTGAAGCTTGCATCTAATCCTATTCTCCCCAGCTGGTGGACTGCTGAGGGGCTAAAGGCGTTTGCTCGCGGCAATTGGGTACGAGGATGTATCTTATGGAATGTGGTGACTTCAAATGCGTTGGTGGCATGTCTCGCCCTCTATGGGGTAGGTAAGAAGCTTTTTTTTGATACTTATCAGTTGGTAAATGGTGCACATGGTACGGCATCAAAACAACGTTTATGGAGTGTAGGGTTATCAAAATTATTCTGTTTATTCCCGCGAGATATGCGTGCAATTATTATGAAGGATATAAGGACATTTTTCAGGGATCCGCTACAGTGGTCACAGGCATTGATATTCTTTGGCTTGTTGGCTATATATTTTATGAGTATTCGCTCTTTTCATTACAATCTGTTGCCGCATGAATGGCGTAATATGATTACGTTTCTGAATGTTTTTAGTATTGCAGCGGTACAGTGCTCGTTGGCATCAAGGTTTGTTTATCCACAATTAAGTTTGGAAGGCCAGGCATTTTGGACTTTGGGTCTTTCGCCGATAACGATAGGACGTATTTTGATGACAAAGTTTGTATCAGCCCTTATTTCAATGACGACAATCAGTATTTTCTTAATGTTATTGTCCGCCTATATGTTGAGTATCGAACCTTTGGTAAGGAACATATCTATAATGTTGGTTGTTTCAATTTCATTTGCCATATCTGCATTAGCTACCGGATTAGGTGCTTTTTTTCTTGATTTAAAGAAAACTAATTCGGCGGCAATTGTTTCCGGCTTTGGCGGGACAGTTAATTTGGTGTTTAGTTTAGGTTTTATTTTGTTATCTATATTGCCGTTTGCATTATTGTTACATTTTACTGGGACGGGCTTGGTTTCTGTTTATGAAATGAAAGTGTATCTTAAATGGTGTTGGAGCTGGTTGATTCTGATTACAATAGCAGTTACATTGATACCGCTTTATATTGGACGTAAATCAATGGAAATAAGAGACTATTAAGGCTGTTAATAGCGAATAGTTTTACTTTGTGAGCACTGTCCCATATAATTTCATCTATAATCGCGGTCAGAATAGTTCGCCTTGTATTGGTTTTTGCGGGAGCTTAGTTTGTTGTTGTTGATTTACGTTTAGTATTTGTTTTATGAAATCTTCTTCGGTTATAATTCTAATACCTAGATTTTCTGCTTTTGTACGTTTTGAACCTGCATTTTCTCCGGCAACAAGAAATGTGGTGTTTTTTGAGACGGATGAACTTGTTTTTCCGCCTAGAATTCTTATTTGTTCTGCTGCCTGTTCGCGAGTCATGCTGGATAACGTTCCTGTTAGGACGAAGGTTTGACCTGCGAGACGCTCGCTGACGTTGGTTGTTGTGTTCCGCTTAAGGTTAACGCCGGCTGTTTGAAGTTTATTTAGAAAATTTATTGTTCTATCGGTGTGTAAAAAATCAATAATATTTTTGGTAACAATAGGTCCTATATCTGGTATTTGTTCAAGTTCTTCGCTGGTGGCATTTTTTAGTGCATAAATATCTTCGTAATGTTCTTCAAGAAGCTGGGCCGAGCGTGCACCAACTTGTCTTATGCCGAGTGCAAAAATCACCCGCCAGAAATCACGTTTTTTTGATGTTGTAATAGCGGTACAGAGGTTTTTAGCTGATTTTTCAGCCATGCGTTCGAGATGGGAAAGCTGTGATATCGTCAAATCATAAAGATCTGCTGGGGTGGATATAAGTTTTGTTTCTACCAGCTGCTCTACCAAAGCAGAACCTAGCCCATCAATATTCATTGCACCACGTGATGCGAAATGCTGAATCCATCGTTTTATCTGGGCAGGACATTGTAGGTTTTCGCAACGTGATGCAACTTCGTTTTCACGCTGAGTTATATCACCACCGCATACGGGGCAAGTTGATGGCATGGAGAATTTTATTTCTTTGCCGGTTCTTTCTTTGGTGATTACTTTAACTATGGCGGGGATAACTTCACCGGCTTTTTCTATCAGTACATGGTCACCTATGCGTATATCTTTTCTTCGTATTTCTTCAATATTGTGTAGGGTAGCACGACTGATGGTTGAGCCGGCTACGGTTACCGGTTCAAGTTCGGCTACGGGGGTTAGCACGCCTGTGCGACCTACTTGTACTGTTATTTGGTTGACAGTTGTTTCTGCTTGTTCTGGCTCATATTTATAGGCTATTGCCCAGCGTGGTGCTTTTGCGGTTGCACCGATTATGTCATAAAGATTTCGTTCATTGATTTTTATGACACCTCCATCCATTTCAAAAGGAAACTTATGGCGATTTTTTTCAAGTTCATCTATTCTTTTTATGATTTCGTTAATTGATGTGCAGTGCCAATAAAGTGGTGCAGTACGAAAGCCGATTTTTTTCAAGGTGTTTATTAAATCTACATGAGTTAAAATGGTGATATCTGTAGTTTCACCTACGGCATAAAGAATTGCATCAAGTGGCCGCGTGGCAACTTGGCGGGGATCAAGAAGTTTTAAAGAGCCAGCAGCGGCATTGCGGGGATTGGCAAATGGTTCTTGTCCCGATTCTTCGCGGTTTTTGTTTATTTCTAGGAATCCTTTTATTGGCATATAGACTTCGCCGCGTACTTCAAATATTGGTGGTGGGGTATCGGTGTTAAGTCGAAGAGGGATGGTGTGGATCGTTTTGATGTTGGCTGTAATATCGTCTCCAGTTTTACCGTCACCACGAGTTGCCGCTGATATTAGTATGCCATTCTCATAACGAAGAGAGACGGCCAGCCCATCAATTTTAGGTTCAAGAACATAGGTATAGTCTTTGGTACTGAGAAGTTTTTGAACTCGCTGATCAAATTCGGCTAGTTCGTTTTTGTTATATGTATTGGCAAGACTCATCATTGGCTGGCGGTGCTGGATAGTACTGAACTGCGATATTGCGATACCTCCGACACGTTGGGTTGGTGAGTCTGGAGTGACAAACTCTGGGTATGTGGCTTCAATATCAGTGAGCTCACGGTATAGATCATCATATTGCTTATCGGTTATGACCGGTTGAGCATTTACGTAATAAAGAGTATTGTGATGCTCTATTTCTTTTTTGAGTTTTTCTACTTTTGCTTTTAAATCTTTTGTGTTCATGGAAATAATATAGTGTAGCAGTTCATTTATTACAAGTTTGTTCGTACTATCCTTGCAATTTAGACGTAGGGAGTATGTAACGCTATAACTCTGTCATTGTGATTTTATGGGTGCTCTTAGGGAAAGGGGGTGACGAGTGCGCATTTCAGTTTATGTTGTGTGCAACATAAACTGAAATGTGCCTGGTTGACGATGAGGGGCGACGGTGCCGGATACTATTTTATGTTAGACTCCGAATCTAGGTTAAAGCATTGGCATCATTAGGTGTGCGAGGTTTTCTAGCATTTGAGTTTTTAGGGGTCGTTGTAGCCATTTGTCGAGAATTATTTCTGTGCTTTGAGCTTGGTCATCTAGAATGATTTCCTTTAATTTGTTGGTGAAATTTTCATCATAAATTGCTAGGTTGGATTCGTAGTTTAGGTGAAGGCTACGTACATCAAGGTTTGCGGTGCCGATTAGTGAGAATTCATCGTCAATTATAACTGCTTTTGCATGAATGAATGGTGGAAATCGTTCAAAGATACGTATGCCGGATGTTAGTAGTTCGGTATAAAGCGAGCGACCGGCGAGACCTGCGTATAGGTGATTGTTTTTTTGTGGTACAATGAGGCGTACATCGACACCACGCATGGCGGCAGAACGTAGTGCTTGTATGATTTCTGGTGTTGGCACTAGGTATGGGGTTACGGCTATAATCTGTTTTCTGGCTTGGGTGAATGCCATAAATATTGTGTCTCTTATGGTTGCCAGGTCTTTGGTTGGACCGGAATTTACCATTCGCATCATGGCATTGCCGGATGATTCTATATGTGGAAAATATGCTTCGGTTAGAATATTGGCCGGGTCTTCGTTTGTTATAAAGTGCCAATCTTTCATAAAGGAATATTGGAGCTCCTGGATAATGGCACCTTCTATCTGGAAGTGGTAATCGCGAATAGGTTGAAGCCCTTTGCCGGATATGTTTTTAACACTTATATTCATTCCGCCCATGAACCCTGTTTTACCATCTACAACCATTATTTTACGGTGATTTCTTAGGTTTACTTGAAATTGTCTCTTTAATATATTTGCTTGTGTCCAGCCAGCTAGTTGAAAATTATGAATATTTTTGTACTTCCTAAAAAGCCCGCCTAGTACGGCATAAGTTGAGCCGAAGCGATCATACATCAGTCGTATTTGTACCCCTTCGGAGGCTTTTTGGGCTAGTAGATCAAAGAGTTCTTTTCCTATAATATCATTGGCAAAGATAAATGATTGTAAGTGAATATGATGATTTGCATTGCGAATAGCTTTACGCATTGCGGGGAACGCAGTGTCGCCGTATACTAGAGGAGTGATAGAGTTACCGCCTAGAAGATGATGATCCGGCAGTATAGAATTCATTGCGTTATTTAGATTACGCCCCCATTCAGATTTTGGTTCTGCTAGGCCGGAGTCATGAACAGCTTGCCAATATGCTAGTGGTGCTGAGTCTTTTTCGTCGTCTATTTCTTCTGTTGCCGATTCCAGTGCTTTGCGTCGTTCCAGTAGTTTCTGGTTTGAAATATGTTTTTTGAAGCCTTTATCGGGGATTCTTGTTATGCCAAATGATAAATAAAGTAATGGTCCGATTATAGGGAATGACCATGCTACAAATATCCATAGAATAGTCGCTGCTGCCGCTCTGCGATGTCGTAGGGCGTGCGTACATACTAGCAAGAAAGATGTGATATGTAGTAGTGTTATCAGCCCCATCCACGACCATGATAGTGTCATATTGTTCATTTATGCATATCCATTCTTGTTATAAAATATGAGTTGTTTTGCTTATTAATAAAAAAAGTAACAAATGTTAATAGTAATTGAAAGAATCAAAAGAACTCAATTTGTTGATTACGATTATGATTTAGGATTAAGGGAAATTCAACTAAGCTGAAGGAGGTTGTTTCTTGACACTATGCATAATCAAAATATACTGTTCAGGAAATACAAATAGTAGAATGTTAAGGTTTTTTTGATGAGATTTGTTTTATATAATATAAGGTATGGTACTGGCGGTGGTAAGAAAATGCCGTGGAGTGGGTATTGTAGCACAACTGGTTCTAATCTGGATAAGATAACTACTTTTATGCATGAGATGAATCCTGATGTAGTGGGGCTGGTTGAGGTTGATTCTGGTTCGTATCGTACTCGTGGAGAGAATCAGGCAAAGGTTATTGCTGATTCTTTAGGGCATTATCATACTTATGGATCTAAATATAGTGATACGGGGTTTGCACGGTTAGTACCGGTTATCAATAAGCAGGGCAATGCATTTATATCACGCGGCAGTTTTACAAAAGAAAAATTTCACTATTTTGATGATGGTATGAAGAAGCTGGTTATTGAGTTGGAGCTGGATAATTTGCGGATATTCTTGGTGCATCTGGCGTTGGGGTTTCGTGTGCGACATCACCAATTGAGTTCTTTGTATGATATGATGAAGGGTTCTGATAAGCCTTGCATCGTTGCCGGAGATTTTAATGTGTTCTGGGGGGATAAGGAGGTCAATCTATTTTTGGCGGCATCGGGGTTAAAGAGCGTAAACATAGATGGTGAGAATACTTTTCCGAGCTGGGCACCAACGCGGGAGTTAGATTTTATTCTACATAGTCCTGATATACGCACGACGGGGTTTCGGATTCCGCAGGTATTGCACTCTGATCATCTCCCGATGGTTTATGATTTCGAGATTATTGATTAAAAAGCATTGTGGCGGTGTTGCTCTACGGTGTGGGTGGAACATGGATGAAGGGGATGAAGGGGGTAAAGCATTGTGGCGGTGTTGCTCTATCTTCCTGTCTAGCCTTCTTCTACTGTTATGTCCCAGGTTTTTCTTAGCCATTCAAGCATTTTTGATTGTAGGTGGTTTATGGCTGGTGAGAGCATTGCATCTTGCAGAGCGAGTCCGTAAATTGTTTCTCGTACTTCTTGGTCTTTAATGGTTTCAAGAAGTTGTTTTAGTGCATCTGTGTTGGGGTAGCGTTCATCGGCATCACGAAGAAGTGCACGGTAGGTGTCTACGCCTAATTCTGAAGCTATTTGTCCAATAGTCTTTTGTTCGCCTTCATTGATTGTTCCATCTGACATTGCGATTGCTTCAATAGTTGCCACGAGTGCTACTTGTTGTTCGTTTGTTAATTCTGTGATTTTCATTTGATATCCCTTTCTTTAGAAACAGTTTTACTTATTTTTTGCAATAGTATGAAGTTAAGTGTTATTAGTATAGCAAAATATTAGCTGAATTTAATATAAGGCGTAAAAGATGAATACGATATCTTGCTTTTATAAGCTAAAAATGGTTCAATACTTGAATTATTGGAACAGTTTGTTTTTTATGATAGGAGAAATGAAAATGAAAAGAGAAGAAATCGTCGAAAGCGATGGTTCTGCATGGTCTGGTTTTACGTTGATTGAGGTTTTGCTGGTTGTTGCTATTCTCGGGATTTTGGCCAGTGTTGTGGTTGTTAATTTTGCGGGTAAAGGTAAGGGTGCAAGAATTAGTACTACACGAACAAGTATTAAGGCTGTTGAAACAGCTCTTGGTTTGTATGAGGTTGATATTGGGCGTTTCCCTTCCAGTCTGGATTCTTTGGCCAAAAATGATGGTTCAGCAAACTGGAATGGTCCATATCTAAAAACTGTACCAGCGGATACGTGGGGTACTCCTTTAAGTTATACTGTTGAAGGTAATAGTGTGAAAATTGTTTCTGCAGGGCCTGACCTTGCTATGGGTAGTGCAGACGATATTACTAATTAATCAGTATTCTCTGTAGGAAGAATATATGATTATGAGAAAGTCTGGTTTTACTCTGATTGAGATGTTATTAGTGCTGGTTGTGATCGGTATTATTTCGGCAGTAACAATTCCGCAGTTTGTAAATTCAATACGTGGCAATCGGCTTCGTGTTGGCGTGAAGTCTGTTGTTATGGCTGGACGTTACGCACGAAGTATGGCGGTTATGAAGCAGGCGGATATTTTACTGACGTTTAATATTGATGAGGGTACTATTGTTGTTGATGAGGTCGCACTTACTGCTGCGGCTGTTGAGGATTTGAAGTCTGATGATTCGTTTGATTCGGAGGATGAGGATGCTGTAAAGCCTGAAATGGCCATTACTCGCACTGAATTGATTTCCCGTAAATTGGACCAAGTTTCGTTTGAATCTGTTGAAATTGATGGCGATGTGATTACGTCTGGTTCTGGGGCGGTTGTTTATTCTAGTAATGGGCGGTGTCATCCTTATACAGTTAAGATTAGTGATGGTCAGGGAAAAAGCGTGGTTATTGAGGTTGATGCACTTTCTGCTGCGAAGACGGAAAATAGTGAATAACTAATAGTGAAAAGTGAATAGTGAAGAACTCGCCTGAAAGCGAGCTTCCCTGCGGGAAGTTTTGGCTCATAGGGGCAACGCTACAAGATTTGTGCGAGGATGCGAGATGTAGATTAAGCATTTTTCGCTCTGAGAGCGAACGCTACAAAAAAAATACGGGATGAAAAAGAATGAGGAGCCAACGTACAATGTTCAAGGGGAAAACGGATACAATACTCAATATCCAAGGGGAGAGAACGCTTAGGGGCGGTATGACTTTGATTGAGGTTATGCTGGCGGTGGCTATTCTTGGTTTTTCTTTTACGGTGTTGTTGACGGCGGCTTCGCGTTGTATTGCTGCGATTAAGCAATCGCAGACTTATCAAAAGGCACAATGGACGTTGGCGATGGGGGAGGCGGATTTCCCGCTTATGAAAACGAATGATATTGAGAATCTTAGTGTTGGTCCGGAAACTTATGATAATGGGCTTACTTATACCAGAGAAGTTGAGGAAGATGAGGATGAGGATGGCTTGTATGTTGTTAGAGCAAGGGTAAGCTGGGATTCTCGTGGGGCTAAACGTTTTGATGAGGTGGTGTCTTATATATTTAAGCCGATAGAGGATGAGGATAAGTGAGAAAGTTAAGCTATAAAATAGTAAATGATAAAGGTGTAAATAGCACAAAAGTTCATCGTTTATCTGGCTTTACTCTGCTTGAGTTGATGTTGGCGATAACTATTCTTTCGCTGGTTATGACGGTGACGTATATGACTTTTTCGACGGTTATTAAGGCGTGGCAACGGGGATCGCAGCTGACAGAGGAGTTGAATCGTGGTGATTTTGTGGTTGAGCAGATTGTGTTGGGATTGCGTTCTACGTATTATCCTGAGTCTAATCAGAAAGATTCTAAGTATGGGTTTTGGATGGAAGATAATGGCGATGGTGCGACTGCGGAGGATGAAATCAGTTGGGTGGCACTTGGTTCTGCCCTGATAGGTAAGGAAAATGTCTATTTTGGTAGTCCGCATAGAGTTAGGGTGACAATTGAGGATGATGAAGATGGGGATGTTGGGGTGGCCGTGAGGTCTTGGCGGGTTAAGGGGCAGGATGAGGATTTTGAGCCGGAAGATATTGAGCCGGTATTTCTTTCTACTAGAATTACGGGGATGAATTGTCGTATGGCTTATGAAATGAAAGATGATAATGAACTTGATTGGCTGGATGAGTGGGAGGAGACTAATAAAGTTCCGAAATATGTGGAATTAACGCTTTATATGGAACCGCTTGGGCGAGATGATGATGCGGTGGAGGTTAAGCGGTTAGTTAAAATAAGTGCCGGTGATCTTTGTTGGGGAAAAGAGATGACTATTGGAACTGATGATGGAGCATCGCAGGGGAATAGGGGGAATAGTAATAATAAGCGTAGAAAAACAGATCAGAGAAGGGCAAACCCAGGGAATCGTAGACCGCCTACGTCAAGTGGGGCTGGTCTTCGTTCTCGTCCTAATACTCCAGGAAGGCCTTAAAAGATAGATGTTATAATGAATAAGAAGTAACTGCTCAAAAAAATATTTTATGGTCGGGAAGATTTCCCAATCTACATGTGAAATGAAAAAAGTAGTGCTGGAAATCTTCCCGCCCGAGTGAGTTTTTGAGAGGTTACAATAAGAAGAGTGAAGAGTATGATTTCTGAAAAAAGAGCAAAAAAAGAGAGGTGTGATGGCTCGGCATTGATTGTTGTGTTGTGGGTTGTTGGGTTGTTGTCAATGCTGATAGGTTCGTTTGCTTTTGATGCTCATGTTGAGTCTCGTATTACTTCGTATTATAAGAAGCGAACTAAGGCTCAGTATTTGGCAAAATCTGGGATAGAGATTGCTGAAATGTTGATGGCTGGTTCGGCAGAGATCAAAAAAGATCAGGAGAAAACGGAAGAATTTGAGGATGATCAGTGGTTTGAGGCTAAGAAACGGCTTAAAACTGGGGCATCACTTATGGGGATAGAACAGGAATTGGGGGATGGTAAAATTATTTTGGATATTATACCGGAGCCAGCTCGGCGTAATGTAAATATGCTTAAAGATGATGATTGGGAGCGAGTTCTTGAGGTTGGCGGTGTTCCGGAAGAGCTTTGGCCGGAGCTTATTGATTCGTTTAACGATTGGACTGATAAAGATGATGATCCGCGCATGGATGGGGCTGAAACGGAGGATTATTATGAGACATTGGAGCCACCCTATCGGGCAGATAATGATGTATTAGATACTGTTGAAGAACTTTTGCTTGTCAAAGGGTTCACTAAAACCATATTGTTCGGGGGTTCTCTTCAGGTTTTAGAGGAGGATGACCCTGTTGTTATAAGTGGTATTGCTGATTTATTGACTACGTATGGCGATGGAAAAGTTAATGTCAATGCTGCACCTATGCGGGTTTTGATGACGTTACCGCTGGGCGATGAGGCGGAGTTAGTTGCACGGGCAATTATAGAGGAGCGTGAAGGCGAAGGTTGGATTGATGATACTGGCAGCGATGAGGAAGAGGAAGATTATTCATTTAAAAGTATAGGTGATTTCTCAGGACGTATACCAGATGCCCCGGCAGAAGTGAGAAATTATTTGAGTGTTGATTCAAAAACTTATAGGATTAAGTCAATTGGTGATGTTCATGGTGTCAAACGTACTGTATGGTGTATTGTTCGTTATGCGAATAAGAGTTTGACGATATTGCGTTGGCGTGAAGAAGAGCAGTGAATAGTGAACAGTGAATAGTGAATAGTGAGCCGATGGATGTGCGAGTTGCGTGCGTTACAGATTAAGTGTTTTTGGCTCATAGAGCCAACGCTACAAAAAGTGAAGAAAATATGGCAAAAGATAAAATAACTGGATTGGTTTTGAGTGCGAAGCTCTTGGAATGGACTACGTTGCAGCTGAAAGGTAGGGCTTCTGCTATTGCTGCGAACAGTATTCCTGTGGAACCGGTTGTTGTGGCTGATAAGGATGATATTGTTCCTGAATCGGTGGTTACTGTTGCTAGTCAGATATCAAAAGAATGTAATAAATTTAAGAGTAATATGATTGTTCCCGGCTTGCCAACTGATCAGTTGTTATTAAGGGTTGTTGAGCTGCCGGAGGTGAATGATTCTGAATTGGCAGGAATTGTTGAGTTACAGGCTGATAAATTTTCTCCATTTCCAGTGGAAAACATGGTGGTGGGGTATGAGGTTCTCAGTCGCAATAAGGAGCATGCCACTTGTCATGTTCTGGTAGCGGCAATAAGTAAAGATAAGGCTGATACGTTTGATAAGACGTTTAAGGATGCAGGTGTTACTGTTGAGCGTCTGGATGCCGCGATTATGGGTTGGTATCGTCTTTTACAGAATAGTGGTAAAATTGAATCTGTTGGTCGGCAGATCTTTCTGTTTTTAGATTATGGTGCACCTGAACTTATTGTAGTTCAAGATGGGATTCCTGTCATTTTTCGTGCGTTCTCCGGGTTAGATGGCCTTGAGGGAGATGTATTGTATGAGGAAATAGCTTTGGAGTTGGAGCATACGTTTATATCTTTGGAAATGGGCGACGAGACTGAAGTTGATAGTAGTATTTGTATTTGGTTTTCCGGCGAAGAGCCACATTCATTGGTTAAGAGTTTGAAGGAGAAGTGTGGCTGTGATGTTAGAGTATTGGCTCTGAACCTGCTTGGCACTGCCTCGGAGGGGATTGCCCAGCGCGAAAAAAAGAGTGATGTTAAATTGTTGGATTTAACTTCATCTGTATGGCGTGAAAAAGAGCGTAGTGCATTGTTTCGTAAGCGAATGATTTTTTCTGCCGTGATGGTATTATTACTTTGGTTAGGAACTGTGGGGGCTTTGTTTGGTATAATTGCATATCATAATTTTCAGCTTGGAAGTTTGAATAGTGAACTTGAAAACTGGAAGACGTCTTCTATGAAGGTTAGATCTATGCGGCGACGGGTTTTTATGATTGAACGCTATCAGGATCAAAAAACATCATCATTAGAATGTTTACGTGCCATTAGTATGGTACAACCAAGTGGTGTTGATTTGGTTGTTTATGATTATAAAAAGGGTAAACGTGTAAAAATTAGTGGGCAGGCGGTAAATGTGGAAGCTGTTTATCAATTCAAGAATGCACTTGATGCTAATGAGTTGTTTGAAAACTCTGATTTAATTGGTCCGCGCCGTGACTCTAAGAAGCGTAAAGAAATCTTTGATATTATATTGGCATTGCCGGAGGTGGTTGAATGAAAATGTCGGCACGTGAACTTGTTCTTGCTGTTTTGACTATTGGCGTAGTTTTGTTTGGGCTTACTGCATTATTAGCAAAGCCTAAGATTGATGAGCTCAAAGAGGTTAATGCTCAGAGACAGAACATTATTAATAGTATTAAAATAGAAAAAAGATTGGTAGAAAAAAGAGACTATTGGGAACAACGGCTTGCTGAAATGAGCCAGTTGCTACCTATGGAAGCCGCAGATAAAGATATGGATGTGCATTGGTTATCTGTAATGGATCGTATTGCATCTAAGCATAATGTAAAGATTAGTAAACGTATGGCAGGTGAAGAAGTGCAACAAGGAGATGTCTATGAATTGCCAATTGAATGCAAGGAATGGGAAGCAGATCTTGAGTCATTGGTAAATTTCTTGTTTGAACTTCAGTCTGAAGGTGCTATGTTAGATATTCGTCAATTGCTAGTTAAGCCTAAAGGTAAGGGAAAGCTAAAAGGGCGTTTTACGTTGTATTGTGCATATACGAGAGAAAAAAGCAGTGAATAATTTATAGTGAATAGTGAATAGTTGGACGCTACAAATGTGAAGAATGATTGAGTGAAATGTAGTGTCGGCTCTGTGAACCGAAAGCGACGTGCGATGTGCGAAGTGTTTGTTGTGTTTGTGGACTCGCCTGAAGGCGAGCTTCCCTGCGGGAAGTTTTGGCTCATAGAGCCAACGCGACAAGGTTTGTGCGAGGATGTGAGATGTGATTAAGCATTTTTCGCTCTGAGAGCGAACGCTACAGGATTTTAGTTGTTTTGGATAATTAAGGAGTTTTATGTTTATTGAAATAAGAAAGAAAAGATATTTACTGCTGGTATGTGGTATATATTGTTTAGCTATAATGACGTATGGACAGATTCCTGTTCCACGGAGTTCTGTAAAGTCTAGGGGGGCAATAAATAATCGTGCTACAAATAGTAACGGTAATCAGTTAAAGTTCAGTAGTGCTACTGTTGATATTGTGTTGCAGGACTATGCAGAGAAGACTGGGCGTACACTTTTGAAGGGCCCGGGGGTGCCAAAAACATTGATTACATTGCGAAGTCAGGATAAGCTTTCGGAGGAGGATTATCTTAATGCGATAGAGAGTGTTTTGGGAATGAATGGCATTGCTTTGCTTGAAGTTGGTGATAAGTTTTTAAAGGTTGTTCCGAGTGCAAAGGCACGTTTGGAGTCAATGCCTATTCTTGCTCCTATAGTGTCAAACGCTGAAGATGGAAGTAATAGTGTTGAGGTTGTTGAAAATGATCAGCTTGTTAGTCAGATGATTGCTTTGAGATATATTGATGTGGCAGAGGCACAGAAGGCAATAACTATGTTTAAACATCCGTATGCCCAGATTCAGTTGTTTGAGCGTATTAATAGTATTTTGATTACTGATACACGTGCTAATGTTAATCGTATGTCGGAAATTATTGGCTATATTGATCAGCCTGTTGAAGCACGAGAAGAGCCTAATATTGTTATGATTAAATATGCCAAGGCTGCCGACATAAAGAAAAAGTTGGAAGAAATTATTGCTGATCAGCAGGCGGAGCAGAAGAAAAAGGGTGCACCAAAGGCTAAAAGTTCCGGTTCTCCCGGTTTTGTGCGTCCAACGGTTCCGGGTGTTATTCGTGCAAAGACAGCGAGAACGGCATCGGCAACTGCGGCGATTATGGAAATGGTAGAGCGGGGAATTATTCGTGGTAAGGTAAAAATAGTGTCAGATGAGCGAACAAATATGCTGATTATCATTACGCGCCCGGAAAATATGAAGTTTTTCAATAGAATTATTGAAGTACTGGATGTTGAAACTGCACCGGATGTAGGTGTTCGTGTCTTTAGGTTAGAATATGCTGAAGCAAAGACCGTTGCCGGAATGTTGAATGATTTAATTGGTGCAGCAAAGAATAAAGACGATGTAGGTGCTAAAAACACAAGAAGTACAAGTGGAAGTGTTGCTTTGAGGAATTATATTGCCAAGCAGAATGCTGCTGCCAAAAGTTCTGGTGCATCTAAAGTGGGCGAGCTTTCCAAAGATAATATCAAAATATTGGCTGATGAACGTACTAATGCATTGATTATTATGGCTAGCAAAAATGATCTTAGAACAATTGAGATGATTGTAAAAGATATGGATATGATGCTTTCGCAGGTTTTGATTGAGTCGGCAATTATTGATGTTAAGCTTTCTGACAATATTGCAACGGGCGTTGACTGGTTGCAACGATCTATGATTGCGTATGATCAGGGAACTGATGGCTCTAGGTCACCTGTAATGGCTTTTGGTGGTAAAGGGGGTGGAAAACTGAATCAGGCGAAGATTGCTACATCACTTGAAGATGTGTCTGCTATTGCCGGGATGAAGTATTATATGACCCTTTTTGATCTGAACCTTGATGTGGTTGTTGCGGCAACATATAGCGATAGATCTGCGAACGTTGTGTCAATGCCAATCATTGCTACAACTGATAATACAGAGGCAAAAATAACGGCAACGGATAAAATTTATGTTTATGAAGGTGCTACTACGACAGGCACGAGCGGTCAGTACAATAATTCTCGTTATTCGCAACAGGATGTTGGTCTTGAGTTGACGGTGACGCCGCACATTAATGAAAAGAAATTTGTAGTTATGGAAATTGAGCAGACTATGAGTGAACCGGGCGATTCTGGTGGAACAGCTACTGATAATTTGGCTGGTAAGATTAGTTATAGTTCTCGTACTTTAAATGCAACTGTTGCAGTGAAAAGTGGTGATACGATTGTTCTTGGTGGTCAGGTTAGGAATACGTCATCTGAAGAAGTCACTGGTATTCCGCTTTTATCAAGAATTCCACTACTTGGTAGGTTGTTTTCTTATAAATCAAAATCTGGTGGTCGCACAGAAACAATTGTATTTTTAACACCTACAGTATTGGATACGCCAGAAGATATAATGCGAGAAACTGAAAGACGTAGAAATGCAACTAAAACAGGTGATGCATGGGAAAAGGGCTGGACGTCGAGTAAATTAGCAAAAGATCCCAAGTCATCAGGAACAAACAGTTGGAATAATGGTAAAAAAGATGGCAAAAGGTCGGGTATAGTTAACGATTTGGATGTGATTACGGATCCGGCATTAATGGAATTTATGCTTATGCAGGCAGGTGAAGATGATAAATCTACAGCTGGGAATAATGAAAAAGTAGAAAATAAAGAGGAAAATCAAAAATAGAGGGTTGACAGAACGAGGCAGTTCTACTATTGTCCTGCCTCTTATGAGTTGATTTTGAGAGGAGTTTCATGAAATCGTTTATGGCAAAAGAGACAGAAATAGACCGAGAATGGTTTGTAGTTGATGCAGAAGGTAAGCCGCTGGGGCGGTTGGCCGTCGCTATTTCTGATATATTAAGAGGTAAGGTTAAGCCTACATTTACACCACATGTCGATACAGGTGACTTTGTGGTAGTTGTAAATGCAGAGAAAGTTAAGTTGACAGGTAATAAGGAAGATCAGAAGGTTTATAAGCGCTACACTGGTTATCGTGGCGGTTTAAATGAGGTTCCTGTAGCACGTGTACGTGAGCGTCATCCTGAGCGGATCATTCAGTTGGCCGTAAAAGGAATGTTGCCTAAGAACAATCTTAGCAGAGACATTTTGAGTCGTCTAAAAGTATATGCTGGCGAACAGCATCCGCATGAGGCGCAGAACCCACAAAAAATAGAGTTAGCATAAAATATTGCTACAAATTAGGAGTAAAAAGTGGCTGGAGATAAAACTGAATTCAGTGCAACAGGGCGTCGTAAGACTTCTGTCGCTCGTGTGACTTTAAAGCCTGGTAACGGGCAATGGAAAGTCAATAAGCGTGGTATCGTTGAATATTTTAACAGTGAAGCGCTGATTAGCTATATTGAACAACCTCTTAAGCTTACAAATATGCTTGAGAGTTTTGATATTTCAGTAAAAGTTAGTGGTGGTGGAATTGCAGGTCAGGCTGGAGCTGTTCGGCATGGTTTGGCAAGAGCACTTTCCCTTGCTGATACATCATTACGTGAAGTATTAAAAAATAGCGGTTGTCTCACTCGTGATTCACGTATGAAAGAGCGTAAAAAACCTGGTCAGCCCGGTGCTCGCAAACGCTTCCAGTTCTCCAAGCGTTAAATCGTTTCTGGAAAACAGGTGTTATTTATTAACGCACAAACAGTCTGACTGCCATTAAATATGGATGTCGGAAGGTTTGTGCGTTTTTTTGTTTATAGGGTAGCAATATTTTAATAGACTTTTGGCGGATAATTGTTGATATTTATCACAGTTATTATGACGAAAGAAAAAAGAGTATTTTTATGAATGAATATATTAAAATTGATGGTGGTGTTACTGCGGCAGAAGGATATCGAGCTGCAGGTGTCCATGCAGGATTAAAGCATAAAGCGTTGGATTTTGCGTTACTCTATTCTGATGTTGTTGCTAATGTTGCCGGTGTCTTTACATCTAATAAGATAAAAGGTGCACCGGTTAAACTTTGCCAGGAACTGATTGTCGGCGGCACGGCTAAGGCAGTTGTTATAAATAGCGGTAATGCCAATGCGTGTAATGGCAAGCAGGGAATGTTAGATGCTATACGTATGGGGGCTATGACTGCTTCGGTGCTTGGTGTTGATAAATCATTAGTGCTTGTCTGTTCTACCGGAACTGTTGGTGTGCCTATGCCGATGGATAAGGTTGAGGGTGGGGTCGGTATGGTTGCAGAAGCTCTATCTGATGATGGTGGTGATATGGCGGCAAAAGCCATTATGACTACAGATTTAGTTAATAAACAGTATGCGATTGAACTTATGATAGACGGTAAGAGAGTATGTGTTGGCGGTATGGCAAAAGGTTCCGGTATGATTGAGCCCAATATGGCAACTATGCTTGCTTATATAACTACTGATGCAAAAGTTGAACAAAGTGCGTTGCAGGATGCTCTTTTAGCAGCGGTTGCCGTTAGTTTCAATAAGATTTCTGTTGATGGCGATCAGAGCTGTAATGACACTGTATTGTTGTTTGCGAATGGTAAAGCTGGCAACGAATTATTAAATGCACAGCATCCTGAGTGGGCGAAGTTTTGTAATGCAGTAATTGAGATTGCGAAGCAGTTGGCTTTTATGATTGTAAAAGATGGAGAAGGTGCTACAAAATTTGTAACGGTAACGGTAAAAGGTGCGGCAACGATTAGTGATGCAGAACTTGCAACACGTGCAATTGCTAATTCGTTATTGGTTAAAACGTCGTGGTGTGGGGGAGATCCTAACTGGGGGCGGGTTATTGATGTTGTTGGATATTCCGGTGCAGATGTACGGGAGGAACTGGTTGATATTGCTTATGATGATGTTTTAATGGTTAAGGGCGGTTGTCGAGTTCCTGAACAATCGCTGGAAGAGCTGGAAAAGATTTTGGCTGGCGATAGTTTTGCTTTGACTGTAAATCTAAATCTAGGTGATGATAGCGATACGGTATATACTTGCGATTGTAGCGAAGAATATATAAAAATTAATTCTGCGTATATGACGTGATGAGATAGTGAATAGTGAACAGTGAATAGTGAATAGTGATGAATCAAAAACAATGTTCGATATGTGATCAAGAGACGTTTGAAAAACTGTGTAGATTATTTGAGTCGTGTAAAATTGTTAAGGCCGTTGTTTTTGGCTCTTTTGCAAGGAATGATCAGAGTAGGCATAGTGACATCGATTTGATGCTTGTTCAGGATACGTCCAATCGTTTTTTTGATAGATATGATGATATTTATGCAAAAATATCGAAATTACTCTATACTAATCCGGTTGATTTGCTTATTTATAGCGTTAGTGAAATGAAACAATTATCTATGCGGACATTTATAAAGAATATATTAAAAGAAGGGGTTGTAATTTATGAGCAAGAAGCAACAACATCATGAGGCGGTTCGGTGGTTTACAACTGCTCAAGAAGATTTTTCTGCGGCAATATTGCTAAAGGGACAGGGAATGTATTCTCATAGTTGTTTTATTGCTCAGCAGGCTGCGGAAAAATCGTTGAAGTCTGTTTTATTTGAATTGGATGTAGATTCATGGGGACATAGTATTCAGAAATTGATATGCGACATTCCTGAAAAGAATATTAGGGACAAGTTTGATGTTTTGGTGGAAAGAGCTGCGGCTCTTGATCGTTACTATATTCCTGCTCGTTATCCAAATGGGCTGCCCGACTTGACTCCAGGTACAACATTCGTATTGGCAGATGCTGAACTGGCATGCGAGAATGCAATGATGATTATGGAACGGGCTATTGAAATAGTTGGTGATGATACTTGATGTTAAGTATATATTTATTGTTAATGAAAAGAGAGAATGATGCAGAATTTAATTAATAAAGCGGAGATACTGATAGAGGCGTTACCGTATATTCAGAAGTTTCGCGGTTCTATTGTGGTGATTAAACTTGGCGGTAGTGCGATGGAGGATAAGAATGTTGTCTCTCGTTTATTGACAGATATAACATTTATGGAGTGTATGGGGATGATTCCCATTATTGTTCATGGTGGTGGTAAGGCTATTTCGCGTGGCATGCGTGAAGAGGGGATTGAATCAAAGTTTGTGCATGGGTTACGTGTTACTTGCGAGAAATCAATAGAAGTTGTTGAACGGGTAATGAAGGGTGAGGTTAACCCGAGTATTACCAAAGTTCTTAAAGATATGGGGGCAACGGTTTCAGCTTTAAATGGAGAAGATATTTTTAGGGTTACACGTAAAGTTGGTAATGATAAAGATACCGGGGAAGTTCTTGATTGGGGTTTTGTGGGTGAGCCTACATCGGTAAATATTGAGCCAATAAAGGTTATGCTGAATAACAAGATCATTCCGGTAATTACGCCATTAGGTTTGGGGGCAGATGATAAAGTTCATAATATTAATGCAGATATAGCCGCAGGAGCAGTGGCTAAGGCATTAAAAGCTCGTAAACTGGTATATTTAACTGACGTACCGGGGTTATTACGTGATCCTGCGGATCCGGAGTCATTGATTGCAACATTACGATTAAGCGAGATAGAATATTTGGTTGATACTCAAGTTATTAGTGGCGGTATGTTGCCAAAGGTTAGTAGTGGCGTTGAGGCATTGAAAGCTGGAGTAAAGAAAGTTCACATGATTGATGGCAGAATGCAGCACTCGTTATTACTGGAAATATTTACTGACAGCGGTGTCGGTACAGAATTAGTGCCGGACTGAAGAGAATGATGAACGATAATAAATTTGGAGTGAAATGACAAAAGAAAAATTTAATAAGTATGTTATGCCGACGTATGCACCGGCGGTGACATTGATAAAAGGTAAAGGTACAAAAGTTTGGGCTGATAATGGTATGGTTTATCTGGATTTCATTGCTGGCATTTCGGTGTTGAACACTGGCTATTCGCATCCGACAGTAGTTGCGGCTATTCAGGATCAGGCGGAAAAGCTGATACATGTTTCTAATCTTTATTATACAGAAAATCAGGCATTGTTGGCTGAATTGCTGTCTGATATTTCACTGGGCGGTAAATGCTTTTTTGCCAATTCCGGTGCGGAAGCTAATGAGGGGCTAATTAAACTTGCTCGGCTATGGGGACATGAAGAGGGTAAATATGAAATAATATGTATGAAGAATTCTTTTCATGGGCGTACTTTGGCTACTGCCGCAGCTACCGGACAGGATAAGGTGAAGGTGGGTTTTGAGCCTATGCCGGAAGGTTTTATTCATGCTGAATATAATGATCTGGAATCGGTTAAGTCTCTTATTAGCGAAAAGACCGTTGCCGTGATGTTAGAGGCTATACAGGGCGAAGGTGGAATTGTTCCGGCAACGGATGAGTTTTTTAATGGTGTTCGTTCATTGTGCGATGAGCATAATATCTTGATGCTTTGTGATGAAGTTCAATGCGGGATGGGACGTACCGGCAAATGGTTTGGTTATCAGAATTATGATTCGGTGCCGGATGCTATTTCAATTGCTAAAGCATTGGGCAGCGGATATCCAATTGGTGCAGTTGTTAGTGGTGAAAAACTTGCAGATGTTTTTCAGCCGGGAAAACATGCTTCGACTTTTGGCGGAACCCCGCTTGCGTGTGCAGCAGCAATAGCAACTATCCAGGCGATAGAAGCAGAAGACATGGTAAGTGCGGCAGTTGAGACCGGTAAAATCTTTGAAGATGGATTACGGGGGTTTGTTAAAGAATTTAAGCATGTTATTGATGTTCGCGGCAAAGGGTTAATGTTGGGATTGGTTTTGGATTGCGATGCTAAGCCGTTAGTTGATATGCTGGCTGATATGGGGTTATTGACGCTTGCTACTGCTGGCAATGTAGTACGCTTTCTGCCACCACTTAATGTTAAACCTTCAGAAATTGAAGAAGCTCTTGACATGTTGGAAGATTGTATTGCTGAATTACATGAAGATAGTGAGTAATGTACACGGAGTATTAAATAATGGCTTATGAATCTATAGATAAATTGCAGAACGCTCTTAGTGAAAAAGTGTTTCATTATACTAAGGATAAGAAAAAAGCAGCGGGCAGAGCACTTGGTACAATGGTTGAAATTATCACTTATTATCTACTAAAAACTTGGGGACTTAATAATTCTACATCTATTGAAAGAGGCTTAGTTGAATATGGGAATATGGATATTACGCATAATGTTGAATATTCTCTTCATCCGATAGTTAATGAATATGAAATAACTATTCCTAATGATGGCAAATCAATTACAGCAAGTAAAATTCTGCGAAAACTAGAAGGAATACCGAATATTTCAAGATTTACTAAGAAAAATAATAATCTTCTTGATACGCATAATTTGCTACGGAATGCGTGTACAATTGGAGAGTCTGATGATTCTTTCTTATTGGCAAGTTTTAAAGCGTATGGGAAATCCATACATAAAGTGTTCGTTTTTGAGCAAATGCATAAACCTTATGTAATCTTTGAGTGTAAGAGAGTAGGTGTTGAGGAGGGCATGAAAAAGGGTCCCCAAACAATTGAAAAAGCAAAACAGGGAGCTTATGTTGCAAGGTCGGCATCTTCTTTACAAAAAATAAGAACTGATACTGGAGAAAAATATGGTTTGATCTACCGTTCAGATAATCAGCCATATATTAAGCCTTACGATGAATTAATGAATGAAATCATTTATTCAGATAATAGTGAATTATTGAAGAAGTTTATTTTAACTGTGGGAATAGTCAGTAATCATGGCAATTGGTTTACTGCGGAAGATCATAATAAAGAATTGAAAGTATTAGCTCAATCGTATGATTGGTTGCTGTTTTTAACCGACAAAGGACTTTCTCAATTTATTGATGAGCTATTACTTAATCCCAAGAGCAAATATAAAAAAGTACAGGATGCTTTTCAAAGCAGTTATACTGTAAATAAAAAGCGGAATGTTTTTACAAAAATAAGAATAGATTATGATGCAGATCAAATATTGCTTAAATATTTTTCAGATAATTTAAGGAAGATTGAAGGGTGGTTTAATATTATTGCCCCTGTAAAAAGAGAAATAGTAGAACTGAAGAAGGAACTTGAAGAATTAAAATCAAAGAAATGGAGTGATATCCGATGAGTGCGGGACGAACCGTAAATTCGCAAAGTCAGAGTTGGGGTACACCCCAGAAATATGTTACTGTTATAAAAAACTTTTTTGGAGGTTCTATAGCATTAGATCCATGTTCAAATGAATACTCTATAGTTAATGCTGATATGGAGTTTATGCTTCCTGAGTATGACGGACTTATAGAAGAATGGAATTATCCCACTATTTATGTGAATCCTCCTTATGGAGCTGATCGTAATAGAGGTACAACTATAAAGGATTGGTTGAGAAAATGCTTATTGTCACATCAAGAATATGACTCTGAAATATTGGCCTTAATTCCTGTTGCAACAAATACATCACATTGGAAGAAAAGTGTTTTTGGGCATGCTAAAGCAGTTTGTTTTTTGTATGATACACGACTAAAATTTCTTGAAAATGGTTTTGGTGGTGGGAAGGGGGCACCTATGGCGTGTGCAATGGTTTATTGGGGCAGTGAATACGATAAGTTTTATGATGTGTTTATCGAATACGGTGCAGTTATTGATTTATCAGCTTTACAAGGCGAAGAGATTGGGACAACTAGAAATCAAGTTAAATTAGCCTTTGCATAAAGTTGTATGGTCATTTGTCATAATTATAAAAAAGGAGTAAAATGAAATTATCAGATTTAGAGAATGAAAAGTTGGGTATATGTGTTTCCGGTGGGTTAGATAGTAAGACGGTTACTAAGCGGTTGGTTGATTTGGGGGCGGATGTTGTCTGCTTTTCTGCTGATCTTGCACAGGCGGATGAGGAGGATATCCGTGATGTTATTACTAATATGGCTCCTTGTGGTGCTGAAACTGTTATTGTTGATTTGAAAGATGAAATGGCTGATGCTTGCCTGATTATGATTAAGGCACAGGCTATGTATGATGGCGGCTACTGGAACTCTACCGGTATTGCTCGTGCAGTAACAGTGCGTGGTATTATAGATGCAATGAAGAAACATGAATGTACG
>CAMZLY010000080.1 GCA_947311825.1 uncultured bacterium | reverse complement strand
ATTGGTTATTGGTTACTGGTTATTGGTTATTGGTTACTGGTTATTGGTTATTGGTTATTGGTTATTGGTTACTGGTTATTGGTTATTGAAAGCAATTGACAAATTATACGGGAAAGTTGATTATTACAGAAAATTGGAGATATATGTTATGAGACGTGAATTTATAAAGAAAATATTAAAAGATCCGGCGGTGGAGCGTGTGGCTACTGTCGCCGGTTGGGTTAGAACGCGGCGTGATTCTAAGGGCGGATTTTCATTTATTGAGCTGAATGATGGGTCGTGCTTTGCTAATTTACAGATTATTGCTGATGCGACGTTGAGTAATTATGAAAGCGAGATAAAGAAACTGTTTCCGGGCAGTTCTGTTGTTATAAGTGGGGAAATTGTTGCATCGCAAGGGGGGGGGCAGTCGGTAGAAATGCAGGCTACGGAAATAAAGGTGCTTGGCTTTTGTGAGCCAACAGATTATCCGTTACAAAAACAACGGGTATCGTTTGAAAGATTACGTGAAGTTGCACACTTGCGTGCAAGAACTAACACTTTTGGTGCTGTTACTAGGGTAAGGCATGCTTTGGCAATGGCTACGCATAATTTCTTTGATGATCAGGGGTTTTATTATGTGCATACACCTATTATTACCGCTAGCGACTGTGAAGGTGCTGGCGAAATGTTTCAGGTGACTACACTGGATATTGCAAAGCTGGAAAAATCTCCTGATTATGAGAGAGATTTTTTTAAGCAAAAAACAGGATTAACCGTGAGCGGACAGCTTGCTGCCGAATGTTTGGCTTGCTCGCTGGGTAATGTCTACACTTTCGGACCAACTTTTAGGGCGGAAAATTCCAATACACGTCGGCATCTGGCAGAGTTCTGGATGGTAGAACCTGAAATGGCATTTGCTGATCTGGCTGATGATGCTGATATGGCGGAAAATTATTTACGGTATCTTTTTAATTATGTGTTAGAAAATTGTATGGAAGATTTGCAGTTTTTTAATAAGCGGATTGATACGTCATTATTGGAGACATTACAAAAGCTATCTGTCAGCGAATTTAAGCGAATAACTTATACGGAAGCGATTGCAATCCTTGGTCAGGCTAACGTATCGTTTGAATACCCGGTGAAATGGGGGGTAGATTTACAGTCAGAGCATGAAAGATATTTGACCGAAGAGAAATTTAACTGTCCTGTTACGGTTACGGATTATCCAAAAGAAATCAAATCATTTTATATGCGGCTAAATGATGATGATAAGACAGTAGCGGCAATGGATGTACTGTTGCCGAATGTCGGTGAAATTATTGGCGGTAGTCAGCGAGAGGAACGGTTAGATATTTTATCTGTCAGAATCGAAGAGGCGGGATTGAATTGTGATGATTATTGGTGGTATCGTGATTTACGAAAATTTGGTTCGGTGCCACATGCGGGGTTTGGGCTTGGGTTTGAACGGATTGTGCAGTTTTGTACCGGCATGCAAAATATCAGAGACGTGATCGCGTTTCCGCGTACGCCAGGTAATGCAGAGTTTTAAGAAATATATCCGCAGATTTCGCAGATTAACGCAGATTTTTAGAGGAGTTATTATGAGTGAAGAAGAAAAAGGTAAAATGTGTGGGGTTGAGATTGAATTTCCTGTATTGTGTCATGTAAAAGTGATTACCGAAAAACGTGAAGGCATGCAGACTGCTATTGAAAATATTTTAAATAAATTGGAATTGTCGGTTAAGGTAGTGCTTGGCAATAGTTCTGCAACTGGGAAGTATTTGACTTATAATTTTAGTTTTATGGCTGATTCAAAGGAAATTATGAATCAAGTTGATACAGAAATTAGGGATATTGATGGCGTGAAGATGGTGATGTAGCACGGGGAAAGTACAACGGTGCTCTGTGCCGTTCGTTACGTTGTAACTTTAACCCTTTTAGAACCCCTTTAGAACCTTTAATAACCCTCTTCAGAACCGCCTTCGTGCATTTCTGTTTTTATGGCTTGCAATATGGTATTCGTTAGTGGTAGTATAAATTTTAAATAATCAATGGAGAAGATATGCCAAAATTTAAATATGTTGCAATGGATTCGAACGGGGCTGAAAAAGAGGGTGTAGTTGAGGCAGCCAGCCAAACACAGGCTATAGCTAAAATCAGATCTCAAGATATGTTTCCCACACGAGTAGTTGAACTTGGTGCTGGGGGCAAAAGTAAAAAAGCCAGTAGTGGAAAAGGTGGCATGAGCACAGAGATAAAATTGCCATCATTTATGGAAAAGCGCGTTAAGGCAAAAGAGTTGTCTGTTTTTACTCGGCAGTTAGCTACACTGGTAGATGCTGGTTTGCCGCTTCTACGCGGTTTAAAGATTTTGTTAAAACAGGAAAAACACCCAAGATTGCGTGAGGCCTTGACCGGTATGGGGGAAGCTGTTGAAGGTGGTAGTACTTTTTCTGAGGCATTAGCACAATATCCTAAAACATTTGATAATCTGTTTGTAAATATGGTGCGTGCCGGTGAGGCTGGTGGTGTGTTGGATGTTGTTTTGGCACGTTTATCTGAATTTATGGAAAAAGCCGAGAAGGTTAAAGGTAAAGTCAAAAGTGCTATGGTTTATCCGGTAGTTGTATTGGTCGCAGCATTTGGTATTTTGGCTTTTATGTTAACAAGTGTTATTCCTAAATTTGAAGAAATTTTTAATGATCTTCTTGGTGGTAAGCAATTGCCGGGAATTACCCGTTTTGTTATTTCGTTAAGTAATGCAGTAAAAAATAATGGTATTATGATTGTTATTGGAATTGTGGTTTTTGTTCTTTTGTACAAGATGTGGGTTAAAACGGTAAAAGGTCGTTTTATTATGGATAAAGTAAGCCTAAAAGCCCCGGTTTTTGGTGATCTTTTTACAAAAACGGCAGTTTCTCGTTTTTCTCGTACTTTAGGAACACTTATGAGTTCCGGTGTACCTGTTCTGCAGGCTCTTAATATTGTGCGTGACACTTCTGGTAATACGGTGATTGCAAAAGCTATTCAGCAGGTACATGATAATGTTAAAGAGGGTGATAATATGGCGATGCCGTTAGAGGCCTCTGGAGTATTTCCCGGTATGGTTGTGAGTATGGTTGATGTAGGTGAAGAAACCGGTGCATTGCCGGAGATGCTTGCACGTATTGCTGATAATTATGATGATGAGATTGATGCGGCCGTGGAAGGTATGACCTCTGTTATTGAGCCTATTATGATTATTCTATTGGCGGCTATTATTGGTACTATCGTTATTGCTATGTTCTTACCGCTTATTAAGATTATGGGATCAATTGGACAGTAAATAGTGAACAGTGAATAACTAATAGTGAACAGTGAATAAGTAATAGTGAACAGTGTGTTGTTTTAAAATGAGGAAGTTGTTATGAAAAGAGATAAATCTGTTTATAGTGAGCGGTATGGGTTTACGCTGGTTGAGATGCTGATAGTAATTGCTATAATTGGTATTTTGATGGGGATGTTGATCCCGTCTCTTTCTAGGGCGAAAGAAAATGCTCGCCGTGCTGAATGTGCATCAAATTTACATCAACTTCAGTGTGGTATGATGAGCTATCTTTCAGATAGTCATCAGGACTTACCTCTTTCTTCTTGTCGAGAGTATTACGATACGGTTAATAGAACCTGGGGTTATGATAGAGGCTGGGTCTCTTGGGAGAAGTGGAAAAGTCATGATGCTGGCAACCCTAGCGGGTACGGCAGTAATCCTCCTGAGGAGTTAAGAACATACTGGTGGGGTGATAAAGGTGAAAACTCAATAAGAAATGGTGCTTTATTTCCGTATATTGAAGATGTGCGTGTATATATATGTCCATCGTTTAAACGTTATGTAAAAGAGTATGGAGACCCTAAATTTCAAGATGCAAAGCGTAGCTATGTTATGTCGTCACATATAAGTGGATCGAGATTTCTTAGATTGAGCTCTTCGGGGATGTCTCGTAGGATGATGTTTGCTGATGGTGCATACGAAGCTAAGAGTTATAAGGCTGAGGATGGTCATATTATAACAGCCACTTGGGGGTTTAAAGATGATAATAGTACTGATATTATCGTGCGGCGTTGGAATAATATCGATCATAATCTTTATTATTACTATCGTGGATCTGATGGTATGCTTGAGTTTGAGTATGACAATACTAGTGGTAATCAAAAAGAGTTAATAGGTGATTTTCACCATGGAAAGGGAAATGTTGTATTTATTGATGGCCATACGGAGTGTTTGTCTCCTCTATTTACAGAGGATGTAGTTTTAGGAAAATATGAGCCAGGTCAGAAGTGATTTTGTGAACAGCTAATAAAGAGGAAAATATGAAACATAAAAAGGGTGGATTTACTCTGATAGAGATGTTAAT
>CAMZLY010000079.1 GCA_947311825.1 uncultured bacterium | reverse complement strand
TCGCAATTTCACAGACCCTACGGGTATGCTCCAATTGCTCAAAAGGCAGAATCTGCTCGCCTAAAATGCAGAAAAATTGCCTCGCACAAGTAGTTTTGCAAGCACCTCAAAAATATAAATAAAACCAAAGAAGGTCAAATAACACAAAAAATAGTGGCAGTACCATTGACACATCAATTCGTTTTTGATAGTTTTCCGCGCAACTCAATTTTCGGAAAAGAGAAATATTATGGCCAATACAAAGAAAAAAACTGTTAAGTCTTCACCGAAGGCTAAGAAAAAAACTGTAGCTAAAAAGAAGACGCCTTCTAAAAAAGCTGTAAAAAAGAAAACTGTAGCAAAAAAGAAGATTGTTCCGAAGAAGGTCGTTCCAACAAAAAAGAAGGCTGTAGCTAAGAAAAAAATAGCTTCCAAAAAAGCGGTTCCAGCAAAAAAGAAAGTTGTTAAAAAAGCTCCGACAAAGAAAGCTACCAAAAAAGTTTCCATATCAAAAAAAGCCACAGTCAAAAAGACTATAAAAAAGAAAACCATAACTAGGAAAAAAACTGTTCAAAAAGCTCCGAAAATGAGCAAAGGAATGGCAAGTATCGCCAAAAGACCTGTCGTGATGCCAAGAACAATCCCCGGAAAACGAAAGAAAATTACAGCAAAAGACAAAAAAATACTTAAAGCACATCTAATTGCAATGAGTAAACAATTCGCAGAAAAAGTTGACCATCTTAAAAAGAACTCTTTAGTTAGAAACGATTCTGTGATCTCTCCTGAAGACGGAACAGATGTATTTGACCGTCAATTTAATCTTTCACTTGCCAGTACTGAACAAAAATCTCTGGCCGCCATTTATGATGCACTTAAACGAATCGAAGAAGGAACTTATGGAACATGCGATAGCTGTGGAGATATTATTGGCATAGCAAGACTAAAGGCATTGCCATTTGTAAAGATGTGTATCAACTGTAAATCCGACTTTGAAAAAGATCGTGCACGCCCACGAGTATATCAATAAAGAGATTGTAAAAAGGTTCTGAAAAGGTTGTAAAAAAGTTTTGACAGGGCTCTAAGTCTTAAAAAAGAGACTCATAGCGATAAAGGTGAAACAATACTATGCTGATACTGATACTGAGCTTCACCATCACTATTCTGGATCAATTCACAAAACATCTAATTCGTTCCAATATGACTATCGGTGATATGATTACCGTTATCCCTGGTTTCTTCAGCATAACATATATTCGTAATACAGGAGCCGCATGGGGAATGATGTCCGGGCATGGCGGGCTACTAATCGCACTATCAATTCTAATGCTAACAATCCTTATCATATTCCGGCACTCTTTTATCACCGACACTCTAATCCATAAAATTGCCGCTGGTCTAATGCTGGCAGGTATCACCGGCAACCTAATTGACCGTATGCGCCTAAGCTACGTAGTTGATTTTCTCCATTTCTATATTGGTAAACACCAATTTCCATCATTCAATGTCGCCGACTCCGCAATCTGCATCGGTGTCACTCTATATATAATATCCCAGATATTCGAGAAGAAAACAGAAATTAAATAATGGAGGTGAAAATTGAATCTGAAAATATTTTTTACGATATTTATCTCGGTTTTTATCGCCGAACTTGGCGATAAAACACAACTTGCAACTATCCTATTTGCATCAGACAAACAAATCAGCAAACTTGCAGTTTTCTTTGCCGCATCAGCAGCATTAATTGCAACCTCCGCTATTGGCGTATTAGCGGGCGGACTAATTTCACAATATATTAGTGCTAAACAATTAAGTTATATAGCCGGAGCAGGCTTTATACTTATTGGTATATATACTATATATAAAGCATGATACAACCATGAAAACTTTTGAAAACCTTTATGCTTATTTCCTGGTCGGGCCAACCGCCTCCGGTAAAACTGCTGTTGCACAGTTAATTGCAGAACGTAATGGCTACAATATTCTTTCTGCCGACTCTATGTTGGTTTATCAAGATATGAATATCGGAACGGCCAAACCAACAGTAGCGGAACAAAATACCGTAAGCTATGGTGGAATCAACCTCATAACTCCCGACCACAGCTTTAATACGTGGGACTATCGCATTCATGCAATAAAAACCCTGCAAGATAATGCAGCAAAAAACAAAACCACAATCATTGCCGGTGGTACAGGCCTTTATGTAAAAAGCCTCACTGACGGTTTAAGCAAATTGCCTGATCCGGACTTAGAAATACGTACTCACTGGGAAAAGATTCTAGCAACTGAAGGCGTGGAACGCATTGCCCAAGAGCTTATAAAACGCAATCATATCCTTTACGATGCCATAGAAGATAAAAAGAATGGTCGCCGCCTTATCAGAGCTCTTGAACTTGATGCCGCCGGCATTAAGACTCCACCAGATAGTTGGCAGAAAAAGCCCCCATCTACTCCTATTCTAGGCCTACAAATGTCTCGCGACGATTTACGTACAAGAATCGAAGCACGAGTGCACAAGATGTACGAGGAAGGACTACTAAAAGAAGCCGAACTCTTGCAACAAACTTACGGCAACCTATCTCCCGCCGCAACTAAAGGTATCGGCTATGCCGAAGCATTTGAAGTTATCAATGGAGAATGTTCAATTGAAGATGCAAAAAGGCGAACCATCAACAGAACAAATCAACTTTCCAAACGACAAATAACTTGGTTTAAAAAGCAAGCTAATGTAGTATGGTTAGATATAACAGTCGATACTGATATTGAAAATATTGTTGAACAAGTATTAAAGTATTGGAGTGATAATGAGCCAACAGCAATCAGCCAATAGCAATCTTTCTGAAAACGAAAGAAAGATGTACGAGATTACAGAAAGCAAACTTTGCGTTAAAGATATCCCGGAAAGATTACGACCACGCGAAGAAATGGAACGCCGCGGTGTCGACAAAGTATCAGACGAAGTCCTCTTAGCCATAATTCTACGAACCGGTGCAACTGGAGCAAACGTTATTGATCTCGCAAGAGCTATGATATTACATTTCGGTTCCCTCAGTAATCTTGCCAATGCATCACTAAAAGAGTTAATGAACTTTAAAGGCATCGGTAAAGTAAAAGCACAAATACTGCAAGCATCACTACAAATCGGGCGCAACATGATCAAAGAGTCACTATCAGAAACAATAACAATAAAGTCATCCATTGATGTTGTTAACGCATTAGACGATCAGATACAGACGCTTGATAAAGAAATCTTTTGGGTGCTACACTTAGACTCTAAGAATCAATTCGACAACCACCCGGAAGTGATAACCACCGGCCTGCTAAACTCCAGCTTGGTACATCCGCGAGAAGTATTCCGAAAGGCCATCCGCAACGCAACCTGTGCCGTTATCTTGGCACACAATCACCCGTCCGGCAATCCCACCCCCTCGCCGGAAGATATAAAAGTCACCAAACAGCTGATAGAAGCCGGCAAAGTAATTGGCATAAGAGTCCTCGATCATGTCATAATCGGTAGAAAATCAGCCGACAACAAACGCTATATCAGTATGCGAGAAAAAGGAATTGTTGATTTTGCCTAAAAGGAGCATTAAAAATGACATTATTGACCAAATTGACCATGTTGCCAGCAAGTGGCATCGCCATCACACCGTCAACAAAGTCAATACGGTCAATAAAGTCATCAACAAACAACACACAACCAAAAAAGGAGAACTTTCATTATGCCGGAAATGTTCGATAAACATGGCGGTTTCCGCCACCTCCACTCATTCACGCTCGCTACGATCATTCAACTCGAAACATTACGCTTTTGCCGTCGTTTTCTAACGTACGATGGACGATTATCCGACACAAAGGTCTACGACCCAAAAGGACGGCAATATGACCAGATGACCCAAGCCGCTCGTAGCGGACGACAAAATATCATAGAGGGCTCAGAACGTGCATCAACCTCCAAAGATACCGAGATGAAGCTAACAGATGTCGCACGAGCAAGTCTCAGCGAATTGCGTGGCGACTACGAAATCGTCATTCTTGACCGTAATCAGCTCCCATGGTCAGTACATTCACCTGAATCAAAAGCGATAAACGCCATTTCCCTTGATGCACCACACTTTAAAGATGACATGATCTGCGAATCTGCCAAACATGCCATGGAGCAACGCAAAAAATACGCACGCTGGCTCGACTCCAACGACTCCATAATCGTTGCCAATGCCATGCTAATAATAATCAGTCGTGCCATGAACATGCTAAAAAAACAAATCGCAGCACAAGGCAAGGCATTTGAAGAAACCGGCGGCTTTAGCGAAAGGCTTATGACCAAACGAATTGAAGCACGAGACAAAGACAAACCTCTGGCACCGGACTGCCCGCTCTGCAACAAACCAATGAAACAACGCAAATCCGCAAGAGGTGACTTTTGGGGCTGCTCCGCATTCCCAGACTGCAAAGGAACCAGACCAATATAAAAATCGTCAACAAAGTCAACAAGACCAACAAAAGTCAACACGGTCAACAAAGTCATTTCTTATACTTGAACACCCCACCCGATTATGCAACAATACCTTTCAACAATTTTAAAAGGCAATAAACAATGATACACAAAACAGCAATAATAGACCCGGCAGCGAAGCTGGGCAAAAACGTCACCGTCGGACCATACACAACTATTGATGCAGACACCGTTATTGGTGACAACTGCGTTATCGGACCACGTGTTAGCATTATGCCATACACAACTATCGGCAACGGATGCAAAATACATGCCGGTGCAGTTATTGGCGACCTTCCGCAAGATACTTCATTTAAAGAATGCGAATCTTTTGTCAAAATTGGTGACAACTGTATTCTTCGCGAATGTGTAACCGTTCAGCGTGGTGATAAAACTAACACTACCACGTCTATGGGTAATAACTGTATGGTTATGGCATACTCCCATTTAGGACATAATGCAAAAATGGCTAATAACGTAATTATGGCAACTCACTCCGGATTAGCAGGGCATACTGAAGTTGGAAACAATGTATTTATAAGTGCATTTGTTGGCGTCCATCAATTCTGCAAAATTGGGCGACTAGCCATGATTGGCGGTATATGTAGTGTAACCAAAGATGTTCTGCCTTATAGTATGCTTGCCACTAATACTCCCGGGACTCTGCAAGGCATGAATATTGTCGGTATGCGACGTGCAGGTATAAATGCCGAAGAACGAAAAAACATTAAACAGGCATTCAAGTTGATATTCCATTCAGACCTAAACCTTGCCCCGGCAATGGAAGAAATAGAAAAGACCCTACCGGAAGAGCTATCCAAAGAACTTGCAGATTTTGTAGCAAATTCAAAACGCGGATTATGCAGACCGAACAAAAAACAGTAGTTACCTATCTCCGAGAGGTAACACCCATGCTAGTCTTTTATTGCTATACCTATCGGAGACAGGCTCTAGATACTAGGAATAATTATGAATTTTAAATCTGGTATAGGATTTGACGCACACAGATTTGCACCTAACCGTGCATTAATACTCGGCGGAGTAAAAATTGACTATAAACTGGGACTGCTAGGACATTCTGATGCCGATGTTTTATGTCACGCCATTGCAGATGCATTATTAGGTGCCGTTGCTGAAGGCGATATAGGTAAACATTTCCCAGACAATGACCCAAAGTGGAAAGATGCATGTAGCCTAACACTCTTAACAGCAGTAGGCGATATTTTGAAGGCAAAAGGTGCGAAAATCAGCAATATTGACGCAACCATAATCGCCGAAGAGCCAAAACTAGCACCGCATATTGACACAATGCGACAAAACATTGCCAAAGCTCTTGCTTTAGCAATAGAAAACGTTTCGGTAAAGGCAACCACCGTAGAAACTATGGGTGCATTCGGCAGAAAAGAAGGCATTGCCGCCATGGCTGTTGCAAGTTGCAAAATATAACAAAAACAATCAGTCAGATCCGTCAAATACGACAGATCAGTCAGATCAGTCAGCTCAGTCAGATCAGTCTGATTATCCGTTTAGTTAGCCAAAAATACCATACCAACATTTTATAAATGTTTTTTATACCAATGTGATGTAATTTTTAGTAAATTACTCCCTTAACAAATGGATATTGACAATAACCACGAAAAAACAACGGAAACAATGAAATTTTATAACACTATGAATAGGCAATTGGAAGAGTTCATTCCAATTGAAGACAAACACGTTCGCATGTACACTTGCGGCCCAACAGTCTATAATTACGCCCATATTGGTAATTATAGAGCGTATGTTTTTGAAGATCTACTTCGTCGGTATTTGCAATATAATGGACTAAAAGTCACTCAGGTAATGAACCTTACGGACGTAGACGATAAAACAATAAAAAGTGCTATTGCCGAAGGTAAATCCCTAAACGATTACACAAAAACCTATAAAGATGCTTTTTTTGAGGATCTTAAAGAATTAAATATTCAACCTGCAGAATATTATCCTGCGGCAACGGACCATATCCCGGAGATGCTTGCACTTATTCAAACACTACTGGATAAAGGTTATGCCTATAAGTCCGGCGACGGCTCAGTCTATTTCAGTATTGCAAAATTTTCTGATTACGGAAAGCTAGCACACTTGGATATGTCCGGCTTACAAGCCGGTGCCCGAGTGGCTCAAGATGAATATGAAAAAGACAGTGCATCAGATTTTGCCTTGTGGAAAGCATGGACAGAAGCTGACGGTGATGTTGTATGGGATGCCCCTTGGGGCAAGGGACGCCCCGGCTGGCATATTGAGTGTTCGGCAATGAGCACAAAATATCTCGGAGAAACTTTTGATATTCATACCGGTGGAATTGACAATATCTTCCCGCATCACGAAGATGAAATTGCCCAAAGTGAAGCCGCATCTGGCAAAAAATTTGTAAACATGTGGATGCACTGTGCACACCTTATTGTTGAAGGTAAGAAAATGTCAAAATCAGAAGGCAACTTTTTCACCTTACGCGACATAAAAGAAAAAGGATATTCCGGCAGAGAAATTCGTTATGTTTTAATAGCTACACACTATCGACAATCACTTAATTTCACATTTCATGGTCTTGAGGCGGCACGTACTGCATTAAAACGAATTGATGAGTTTAAAGAAAGACTCTCAGAAAAAGATTCGGAAAAGAACCTACCGCTTCCCGACTGGGCACAAAAAGCAGAGCAGAATTTTAAAGCAGCACTGAATAATGATCTTAACATTTCTGAAGCACTTGCCGCAATCTTTGAACTAGTGCATAGTGGAAACAAAGTATTAGATGAGAATAGCGAACTACCGGAAGCAAATGCAATACTGGCGTTAATTGATAAATTTGATCAAGTGCTAGGTTGTCTCCAGAGAGAAGAAAAGGCAAGTGCCGATGAAGAAGTATTAGCACTTGCAGCAGAACGCACAGAGGTAAGGGCTGCAAAAAACTGGACTCGTGCCGATGAAATTAGAGATCGACTAACTGAACTAGGCTGGGAAGTACGAGATACTCCAGAAGGCCCAAAACTAAAGGCTTTATAATAATGAACGGATTATTTATATCACTAGAAGGTCCAGAAGGCAGCGGAAAATCAACCCATGCGAAACAGTTAATACAAAAACTGGAAGAATATGGCTATGAAGTTGTGTCAGTAAGAGAACCTGGCGGCACTGCCACGGGCGAAGCAATTAGAAATATTTTGCAGCATGATAGCACTGGCGAAGAAATACATATTGAGACAGAAGCTCTTCTATTTGCCGCTTGCCGAGCACAACTGGCACAGTCAGTAATAAAACCGGCATTAGCGGCAGGAAAATGCGTTATTGCCGATAGATTTATAGATTCAGCAATAGCATATCAAGGTTACGGTCGAGAACTTGCAATAGAAACGGTAATAAAAATAAATCAATTTGCCGTAGACGGTACAATGCCTGATTTAACCCTCCTATTGGATATCACAGTAGATGCTGGCTTTAACCGTATTATGGAGCGCAACAAAAACACCGGTAAAAAGCTTGACCGGATGGAGCTCGCCGGAAAAGATTTTCACGAAAAAGTTCGCAATGGCTACCTCGAAATAGCAAAATTAAACCCTGACAGAATCAAAATAATTGACAGCTATCGCGATATGGAAGCGGTCAGTAATGATATATGGGATACAGTAAAATCATTATTGGCAAAACAAACGGTATAAAAATGATTAATAAAAATGCACTAGATTGGCTAAGTAACGCATACAGTTCCAACCGCCTTGCCCAGGCGTATGTTATTGTCGGACCGCCACGCCATGAAGGACAGGAACTTGTTAACCACCTATTGCAATTACTATTCTGTGAAAATGGAGAGAACCGACCTTGTGGAAATTGCAAAAGTTGCAATATGGCCGATAAGCATACACATCCTGATCTACAATGGATAGAGCCACAGAAAAAATCTCGCATTATTTCTGCCGATCAGGTTCGTACGCTACAACAACAAATCTATAAAACTGCATTTATTGCCGACTGGAAAATATGCGTAATTATCGCCGCAGATCGTATGCAGAAAAGTGCTGGCAATATTTTGTTAAAAACATTGGAGGAACCCCCGGCAAATAGCGTGTTTTTTCTACTTACAGATTCACCACAATTTTTACTATCGACCATACGATCCCGTTGTCAACTGGTAACGGCATCAACAAAACAGCAGGAAATCCCCAACGAATGGCTGGAGCCTCTTTTAAAGATATTAACTGGCCGTGCCGGAACCGGTGGTATAATCACTGCATTTGCAAGAGCAGACCAGATTACAACCCTTCTAAAAGACGCAAAAAGTAAATCAATGGCCATAGAAAAAGAGATTGCAAAGAAAGCAAATCTTGACGAAAAGAAAGAAGTTCTTGAAGCACGAGGCAGTTCGCGTTACCGTGAGTTAAGAACCGGCATCATGCGTGCAATTATGTTATGGTATAGAGATATTCTTATACTAACTTGTGGTGGCGCCGAAAGCACATTATATTATAACGATCAAAAACAGATTTTATGTGAGCGGGCAGAGAAAATATCATACTCGCAAGCTGTAACAAATATTACTATGATTGAGAATATGACAAGGCAGTTTGAGAGAAATATGCCGGAAGGCCGCGTTCTCGGAACTGGATTATGTAAAATAATAGGGTGATTTATACCCGGAGAAGTACGATGTATCGAAAAGTAAATGTTGAAATTGAAGGCGAACAGCCTTTAGAGTGTATTAGCCCGCCAGGATTATCTATTCATAAAGGAGCCTATGCAATACTTGACAACCACGACGTTCAAGAATTTGTAAAGGTAATAGACTGGATTGAAGTAGAAGAAAATATACCGGCAAAAGGTAGCGAACCTACATTACTGCGTCAGGCAACGCTACAAGATCAGGCAAAAGCAGATGAAAATAAGTTGCGCAGTAAAATGGCACGCACAACTTGCGAAAAAATCGTTTCTGAACAGGGACTAGCATTGCACATTGTTCGTATTCGGTATAATTTTGACCGCACAATCTTACATATTGTATTTACTGCTGATCAAAACCTTGATTATGCCGAATTAATTAAAAAACTATCAGCCGAACTACATACTAAAATCGATATATCGCAAATTGGGGTTCGTGATGAAGCAAAAATAATTGGTGGAATCGGCCCTTGTGGAAGAACATTATGTTGCTGTAGCTTTCTGGATAAATTTGCGTCTATCAATGTGAAAATGGCTAAAATTCAGAGAATTTCACTAAACCCAACATCTATGAGCGGAATGTGCGACAGACTAAAATGTTGTCTTAGCTATGAATATGATCAATATCGAGAAATGTCAAAAACTTTACCAAACCATGGCAAAAAGGTAGAAACTCCCGATGGCTCGGGGGTTGTGATAAACACAAATACGATGGCACAAAAAGTTGATGTTCAACTTGAAGATAAACGAATAATTACTTATAACGTAGATGACATTATGCTCGACTGCAGAGGCGGTGGCAATTGCAGAGACCGCGGTAAATGTAGATCAAGGAATCATTGAAAATGAAAATAAATATAATTAATGGCCCAAACTTAGCATTACTGGGAAAACGAGAACCAGAAGTTTACGGCAAAAATGGACTCAAAGAAATAATGAACCTAGTTATTGCCCGCGGCAAAGAACTTGATATTGAAATTGAAACTTTTCAAAGCGATATAGAAGGAGAACTAGTCCAATATATAGGCAACTGTATGGGCAATACAGATGGACTCATTATTAACCCTGCGGCATACACTCATACCAGTGTTGCCATACGTGATGCAATCAAGGCATCTGATCTACCATGCGTAGAAGTACACCTTTCCAATACTATGGCACGTGAAGAGTTCAGGCACACCAGTCTGACTGCTGGCGTCTGTATTGGACAAATTATGGGCTTTGGAGCTTATAGCTATATTCTTGCACTTGAAGGTCTGGCAAAACAACTTACAAATAATTAATAAATAAACAAGGAGACATACATAAATGAAATTTTTAAATAGGTTGATTACTCTTTTAGTCGTTATAGTTTTACTTATTGTCGGCTTATCAGTATTACTCATGACAATCTCAAATGATTGGTATCAATTTTTTATATCACTCATACACCCGAACGAACGCTTAATATTCATTTCGGGTGCAGCAGCATTTATCTCTTTGGGTATGCTCGTAATGTTAACTGGTCTCAAGAAAAAAAATAAAGAGCGTATTCTTTCATTTAAGAATGATGATGGTGTTATCCAGATAAGCTCAGTAGCAATATCTGATTATATTTCCAAGCTAATCACAGAATTCCCTTCAGTAATAAAAATGCAACCACAAGTTGTACCACACGGCAACATGGTTGATATAGTTGTAATTTTACGAGTAAAAGCCGGCCCGCAAATCCATGAAATATGCGAAGTAATGCAACGCCGAGTAAGAGAAACTATGGTAAATGGACTTGGTATATCTGATGTAAGACGAGTAATTGTAAATGTTAAAGAAATCAGCCCAGAACATAAAAGTGACTAAAAACAGTGAATATTAATAGTGAAGAGTGAATAATTATGGAAAACAATATAAAAACAGTAATTGTCGGTTCGATTGGCCTTGATGATATAGAAACACCATTTGAAAAGAAAAAATCCATCTTAGGTGGGTCAGTAAGCTATGCATGTGCTGCAGCATCATTCTTTTCACAAACAGGAATGGTTGGCATTGTAGGTACCGACTTCCCCGAATCATACATGGATATATATAAAAAGTGCGGCATTGATCTTCAGGGACTACAACAAGTAGAAGGCAAAACGTTTGCTTGGTCCGGTGTTTATGATGCCGACATGATAAATAGAGAAACCATATCTACCGATCTTAACGTATTTGAAACATTCATGCCAGAGCTGCCACAAGCATATCGCAAAGCTCCATTCCTACTACTGGGGAATATTGCACCGGAACTTCAGCTACATGTACTTGCTGAGTCTGATAATCCCGAGTTTATAATAGCAGACACGATGGATCTATGGATAAACATCGCTCGTGACTCCTTGATTGAACTGATTGGCAAAATAGATATGCTAACCCTAAACGACAGCGAAGCACGCCTGCTCACCGGTAAATACCATCTACGTCACTGTGCAGAAAAAATACTCAACATGGGACCAAAATATGTAATCATCAAAAAAGGCGAGCATGGCGCTATGCTATTTTCAGCAGATGGAATATTTATTATCCCCGCATATCCCGTACAAGCAGTTGTTGACCCTACCGGTGCCGGAGACTCATTTGCCGGCGGCCTAATTGGACATCTTGCAACACTGGGAGAAGTTAACGACACTAACATCAGAGCAGCCATGCTTTACGGAAGTATTGTCGCATCATTTGGCGTAGAAGAATTTAGCCTGGATAAATTGACCACATTAAATAAGGCCGATATTGAAGCCAGGTGTAACGAATTTAAAACAATGTTAGCCGTAACGTAAGACGGTGCTCTGTGCCGTTAAAACACAAAGGGAAAAGTATGAGTTTAAAAGTATCATCACGCATAACCTACGGCAATGCAAGTGCTGTCAATATTCAAAATGATACCGACATCCCTGAAGTTACATTTACAGCAGCTCCACATAACAATAGCAAAGCATTATGGTTTTGCTTTGAAATAATAGAAACCGAACCTGAAAAAGAAATTACCACTAAAATAAAAATAACATTAAAATATTTGCGAAACCTATCAGGTTGCAATAATGCCACGGTGCTTAAACCGGTTTATCAGCCAAAAGGGCAACAATGGTTTCGCATGAAGTCCGGGCATCAACATGTAGCAGAAGATGGGCAAATATCAGCTTCATGGACTATCCCCTACCCAACACCATCAACAATCATCGCCTTTTGTTATCCGTATGGAAGGCAAGAACTTACAACAATGCTTCAGAAATCAAAAGGATACTGGCACCAAGATTATATCGGCCTTAGTGAACATGGGCGTAATATAACAAGGATTAGTAACAGCTACGGAAAAGTAGGTGGACATCAATGGGGAATCTATATTGTTGCGAGGCAAAATGCAGGAGAAACTCCCGGCTCATGGGTATTAGACGGTATACTCAATCAATTCTCCCGCAACAAAAAAAACAACTTTCTGATTTGGGCAGTCCCATTGGCCGATATTGACGGCATTATCAAAGGTAACTATGGCAAAGGTAATACACAAAACTGTATAGAAAACTCTTGGGGCAATCAACCAACACGCCATGAAACAGTAGTATTTCAAAGCGACATACAAGAATGGAAACAACGCTGTAAACCTTATTTAATTATAGACCTACAATCACCCACCGGCACAGACGCAGACGGCATATATAGCTTATTGCCAAATTCCGAAGATTATCCGGAAATCCATAAAGATGCAGTAGCTTGGGCAAACGTCTTTAAACAATCATTAGGAAATGATTATTCAGCCGAAGATTTTAGACGCATCAGTCCATCAGCAAGTTCAACATTAAATAATTATGTCATAGAAAACATAAACTGTACCGCTATAACGTTACATATTCCTTATGCCAGTTGTAAAAAAAACATAATGCAACAAAAACAATATCGGGAAGCAGGCAAAAAACTTGCTGACTCCATTCTTCATCGTAATCATGGAGTAGCTGGAAAATGACATCTATAGTAAACTATATTGAAACCATTCAAGATGCAGGTCACTGGTATAATCACCCAGCAACTATTTTTATTATATTCATCTTATTAATGCTACTTGCAACGACAAGCCTCATTGCCTTCTTAAATAAAAAGAAATTACAGAAACTAACAGAAGAAAAAATAAAAGAATTAAATGAAAAAGCATATATTCTGCAAGCAAGTGAAGCTAAGTACAGAAATATATTTGAATCAGCTGCAGAAGGAATCCTGATTGCTGATATCGAAACAACGCAATTCGTATCTGCCAATCCTGCCATTTGCCGAATGCTAGGCTATACGGAAGAAGAACTTCTAACACTATTCGTATCAGATATACATCCGGCAGAGTCACTAGATTATGTACTTGATAGATTTAAAGCACAAGCAGAAGGTAAAATAAAACTAGCACCAAACATTCCCTGCTTAAGAAAAGACCATAAAGTAATATTAACAAACGTATGTACCAGTAGTGTACTATTCAATAACAAGATCCACAATATCGGTTTTTTCAGTGATATAAGTGAAACCAAACAACTTACTGAAGAGCATAGCCGACTCACTGCCGCAATTGAACAAACTCATGAGGTAGTTGTCATCACTGATATTAACGGTGACATCCAATATGTTAACCCTGCATTTGAAAAAGTATCCGGCTATACCAAAAAAGAAGCACTTGGACAAAACCCACGTATCAATAAAGGTATTGGGCAAAGTGGGGCATATTACAAACAAATGTGGGAAACAATATCATCCGGCAACGTATGGACAGGAAAGTTTTACAATAAAAAGAAAGATGGTTCAGAATACGAAGAAGAGGCAACAATCTCCCCTGTCAGAAATAGCGATGGTAAAATCGTAAGTTATGTTGCAGTAAAAAGAGATATAACACACGAAGTAGAACTAAAATCACAACTACGACAAGCACAAAAGATGGAAGCCATCGGGTTACTGGCCGGTGGGTTAGCCCATGATTTTAATAATATTCTACAAACTATCGGCGGCTATGTGGACATAGTACTTAATGATGATAACCTACCGAAATCACATAAAAATGATCTTCAAGAAGTTAAACATGCTTATGACCTTGCATCAGACCTAACTGCCAGAATTCTATCATTTAGCCGACAACAGGCTATCAATCCAGTAAATCTTAATTTTCATAACTTAGTTGATAATATAGCAAAAATGTTGAGACGTATAATTGGCGAAAATATAACTCTTAAAATATCTCATGATGATCCATCGCACGGTAGAGCTCTTGCCGATCCCACGCAAATAGAACAGGCATTAATGAACTTATGTATAAATGCCCGTGATGCCATGCCTGATGGTGGTACCATTACAATTAGCATAAACAGTATTATCCCCGATGAAGCCCATAAACCAAACCTAATATTAGAAAAAAACAATCGCTGTCTGTTATTAGAAGTATCAGATACAGGGATAGGCATGAGCAAAACTACCCAAGAAAAAATCTTTGAGCCATTCTTCACCACAAAAGAACCAGGCAAAGGAACTGGGCTGGGTCTTGCCTCTACTTATGGAATAATAAAGCAACATAAAGGTGATATACAGGTACATAGCGAACTAGGCAAAGGCACTATTTTTAGTATTTACCTACCAGAAATTGACGCTGTAGAACCAGCACCAATCCAGAAAAATATAGACAAAGGAATATTAATAGGAACTGAAACAATTCTTGTGGCAGAGGATAACACTGATGTACGTAATTTTGTGGAACGCATACTATCCTCAGTCGGATACACAGTTATCTCCGCCGTTGATGGCAAAGAAGCAATTGATATTTTTGACGCAAATAAAGATAAAATAGATTTTGCACTCCTTGATATCATTATGCCAAAAATTAATGGTTACAAAGTTCGTGAATATATGCAAAAACATAATACTAAAATTAAGTTTCTTTTTACCTGCGGATACACTGACGAAGCAATTCCAAGCCCCCTTCAATCTGAAGATGAATATGAACTGCTGGCAAAGCCATACAATCCATACGATCTTCTAGAAAGAATAAGAACTATTATTGATTCAATCTAATATTTTCTACCATGGGCATTTTATCGCCCTTTGCAACCTTACTACAGAGCCTCTTGCAAAACTATTTATCTGCCCGATTACGAAGCTTTCGGTATTATTCGTTCTGAGAACAAACACTACAAGTTTTATGCTCATTTAAGTAAGCGTCCGATGGTTGACCCCATTTACAGATCATATTGTCCATGATACACCGGAGCCATGAATACGAAAAAAGGTAAACAGGGTCAGCGAGTT
>CAMZLY010000078.1 GCA_947311825.1 uncultured bacterium | reverse complement strand
CTGCCTTTTGAGCAATTGGAGCATACCCGTAGGGTCTGTAAAATTGCGAAAAAGCGGAATATGCCGCATAAAATCAAAAAGTGTTCGCAGATAGTTTTGCAAGTGCCTCCTATATATATTAATTGCTTAATCTTGAGATGATTCTGGTTCTTGAATTTGTGCTTGAAGAGTGGTGGGTAGTTGTTGCCATAGTTTCGGATGGGCTTCGACTAGGCGTGCAATATCAGCTAAGTCTTTGATTCTCTTGCTTTGTCTGCGACCGGAATCTGACCATGCTTGAATTTTTCCTTGTAATGTATCGTTTAGGGATGCAACTCGCATAAGTATGCCGTGTACGTCTGCTGGTACAGATCGTGATGGGAAATCGAAATAGAACTTCTCGGTACTTAATTGTATGCTGACTGCTGACCGGCCGGTTAGGTTTATAGACCACTCGAATTCATTTGCTTTGAAGCCATCAGCTTCGAGTAATGTGACAACATGCTTAACTGCATCAGATGAAATTACAAGGTCAACATCTTGAGTGACCATGGGATGTTCTGCCCAGTGATTAACAGCTACTCCGCCAATAACACACCATGGTACATCAGCACTCTCTAGAATACTGACGAGGTGCATTACATCATCTGTCCCTCCTGATGTTTGCCAATCATAAAATTGTTTAGCTGTCATATTTAAATATATATATTTCTTTTGTTTGTTATACAGTTCCTTTTAACATCCAGTAAAAGATAATTTTTATTAGGTGCAACCCCAAATATAGCATGATGTGTGCCGGGCAATTCCAGTTTCTCACCGGTATGCAGTGAGACGTGCCAAATCTTTACAAGTTGTCAATTAATGGAGATACATTAACAGGAAAGCTTATGCCTATCAAGGAATTAAACTCGTCCGAGTGCGTTTCGGGAGTATTTCAGTTTAGTGGCATTTCTTGGCTTAATATTTTATATAAAATAGTTATATTTGTTTGTTTAGTATTTGCTTTCTTTTTGGCGAAGATGCAACAAAGTTGATTGTTTTTTTGATATAGCAATAGTTTCCCTGTTGGATTATGATTGTTGGCTGATGATAGTGGGGCTGACCAGCCGTCGGCCGGTAGTTCTGACGAGTAGAAGTCAAGTGCGGCTTGTACTGTTGTTTTTGCAGTGGTAACGGCTAGTGCGGCTTTTGTTTCTTTGTCTTTGGCGTAGAATGTTGTTTGTGAGCCTGGAAACTGTTTGATTTCTTTAATTGGATTTTGTGGCGGAGTTTTTGAGCTGGCTGCTTCTTTACTTGTTTGTTCAAATTTGAAGAGTGTTGTTGGTCCGCCTGGTTGCATACTGATGGCTATTAAATTGAGTACCGTACCGTTATCGGTTATGGTTGCCATTGCCATGGAGCTGTTTTTTACTTTTAGCTTATCAGTATTAAATGTCCGGCATAGGGTTTTCGTTACGGTGTTGATATTTTCTGCAAAACTATAAACTGTTAGGGTTCCGTTGCCACCATTTAGTTCTACAGGGGCACTATATGCAACTTTCCCGCCAATTGATTCTATAGTGTTGTCGCTCTCTGCGGTGGTGTTCCATCGCCAGAATACTTTTGCATGATTGCTGGTGGTGGTTAAGATGATGATAGTGATAATATATGTTATTTGTCTTTTCATGTTTTTCCCAGTATTTACCTACCTCCGGGAGGTAAAAAGTTTTGTTCTGTGTTGTTGTTTTTTCGCTCTACGGTTCTACCTCTCGGAGATAGGTAGTTACTGTTCCGCTAAAGTCGTTCTTCGGAGATAGGTAGTTGCTTAATATATTCCTTTTGTATGTGTTAGCCAGACTTCGGTGTCAATTTCTAGTTTGTCGGAGTTGAAGATTAGTTTTTGTATTACTGGTAGTAGTGGTATGGAGATATGTTCTTCGCCTTTGACTAAACCAAATGATGCTACTGGAATAGGGTTGTTTTTTAGCTGATTTATTTTATTATTCTTAATTTCTGAAAATAGTGTCCATTCATTATTATTGTCTGCCAGATGATTGACTATGTTGTCATCAAATGGCTGAGCATTTCCTAAGATGGGAGTGTCATCTGCTGTCATCTTTTTGCTATCATGATTTGGATCCCAATCCTTAATAAAGTTAGGTGATGTGATGGGTGCAGTAGCAGACATTGCGTTAGCTCCTGCTTCTCGGCGTGCTTCCATCATGGTGGTTATTTCTGCAGTTCCAACTGATACTATCAGCAGTAATCCTGATAGAATAGTGAGAATTGCGACAAGGGCAACCACAAGTTCAATCATAGCCTGTCCATTTTTATTAGTGTGCAACTCTGGTACCTCCGCCTGGGCCGCCGGGACCGGATTGTGTGTAACATAGATTTTTATTCTCTGGGATTGCTAACCAGTTGGCACCGGTTTGGCGAAATAGGGGATCTTCCCATTTTCCTTTTGCGGCACTAAGTTGAGAGCAGTACCAACAATCTGGATTTAGTCCGTTTGGGCCTTCTGCAAGATATTTAGTCAGATGGTTTTCTATATGAATTCGCCAGGGAATGTTGAAGGCTCCGCCGGAAGGTGTGGATGAGGCTGATATTGGAATAAGTCTGACATCTTTAAAGGCTGGCAGTATGATTTGGAAGGCGTTGGGGCGGTCTGCTTCGTTGAGCATTCCGAATGGTTTGGCGGCGGCTGTCCAGGTGATTTGCTGTGGTACTTCTGAATCTCCGGCACCGGGTGTGATGCGGGTTATATCTGCAATGATGCGAATAACGGCATCAGCTCCGGTATAGTTATATTGTGGGCGAACGGTGCCGACAACGGGAAAGTTTTGTGAGCCGTGTACATCCATGGAATCCCATTTACTCCATGCTGCAGAGGAATATCCGTACCAAGTGGATACTTGATTGCTGATAGATGATGAGGTGTTGATATGGCTGTCAGAGGATCCGGCAGCATTGTAAGATGTGGCAAAGGAGTCAAAGGTGGTGGTTAATTTGTTTATACCAAGACCGAAGGTTTCGCTATTGATATATTGTCTATTCGGAATAAACGGCAGTGGTGGCCACCAAGTGGGGGGATAGCTTTTATATCCTTCTAGTAGTGTTGTCGGTGGGTCGGTTCTTGCGACATTGTAGTTGGGGTAATTGTGTACGAACCAGCACCAATTTCTTCCGGCAACGGCTTCATAGAATCCAATATCAAGTAAGGGATGTCCTGATGTGTAGTCGGCGTATAGGTGTTGATTGTCGGGGGCTGCGGCAATACCGTTGTCTGCTACGGTATCGAGCATATCTGCATATTCTGACCAAGCATTTGGCCATGGCTCAGGGAATAGTGGGTTGCCGTTATTGTCCGGCTCTGTTGGATATACATATCTTACTTTATCGGCATGTTCATGAATACGGGCGGTGAAGTCGTCATTAACATATATTCCGTTATTTTTAGCGGCCTGTTGTGCTGCCATAAATGCAATCATGGGTCCTACATAAGATAATCTGGCTTGGATATTGCTGATTGCATCAATAGTGTCGTTATCATCGTTGACCATGGCTAGTGCGTGCATTATATTGAGTTCGCCTTCTAGGTTGAGTGTAATACCTTGCCAGCGTGCGGCCATTAAGGCGGCGGCATCGCCAGCATTTTGGGTTACTGTTTTTGTTCGGATGATTTTGTGGACATCAAAATTAAGCATAACAACGATGGTAAGGCATACGAGAATCATGATAATAAATATCATTGTTTGGCCAGAGCGTTCGTTTTTCTGATTTGATTTGATGAATTGGAATGTAGGAGTTTTTTTCATCGTGGTGACTATAGTTTTTCTAAATATAATTGATAATGGTTTTCGATATATGATTCACCTTTAAGGTCAATTTCATCTGTGGCGGAGAATGCACGATGTAGAGGGGTTGTTAATTCGTACTTTTGTGTTATTTGCATGTGGATAGGTGTGGTATCATAAGGGTTATCGCTCATTGAGGGTGAGGAATGCACGGTTATTTTGTTCCAGTCGCTATAATCAAGAATATGTTGTGCCTGCCAGTTGTCACGTGATTCTAGATAGCTGGGGATTCGTGCTTTTTCAAACTCTGCTTGAGTTGATGTTGGGGTTGAATGCACGGCAAATGACCATAGTTGGCCGGGGCTCATGCTGTGGGCGGCATTATCAATTATTGGGTCAAAACCGTTAAATTCACGGTTATTTAATTGTCCTGATGATGGGATTACTGCAACTTTTGCTGCTTTGGTTGCCATAAAGTGGTTAAATCCTACGGATTCAGCACGAGCGGAACGGTTAGCGGCATTTGCTAGGAGTTCTTTGGCTATATAAATGCGAGAGACTTGATAAATACCGGTGAAGATTAGGCTGATCAGGAATATAACCAAGCAGGCTTCAATTAATGACTGCCCATCTCGCCGCAAACAAAATTCCCTGATAGTCCGCATTGTGGCAGGTATCATGGTATTTATACGCAAAAAATGACAGTCTTGATTATCTGTATGACTGCATATTTTCACTTTTTGCCGCCAATTCTAATTTCCGGTACCTGTACCGGTTGAGTCACCTAGGTTTTTTAGGTAATCGGTAGAACTTTGCTGTGTTGCTGAACTAGCGTCACCACCTAGCTCTTCAGTTGCACCGCCTAGTTTTTCGCGGATAGTATCGCTGAATATTCCAAAGACAGCGATTGCCGCAATGGCAATAATGACTACAATGATGATGTATTCCACCATAGTCTGACCGCTTTTACTCTTTTTGTGTTTTTTCATTTCGTTATTTCTCCTTTAATATTTGCTAGATACAGAATATATACTATAACTATTAACGATTAATAGCCAATGTTTATTGTATTATTTTAATTATGGATATTCATACGAAACCAGTTCAAGGGTTCTTGATGAGTCTTTTTTTACGCTGTAGAGAAAAATAGCGAATATTGAAACAGTGGCAATGAGCATGGCGGCAATAATAATGAATTCAATCATTGTTTGTCCTGAATTTGATAAAAATGAGTATTTTGTCTGTTTTTTCATAAATATGGTCTTACTATAACAATAAATTGCATTTTTTTGCAATTATTATAACGAACAGTTTGCTAAATGTATTAATAATCTAATATAGTAACGGGATATATATTTGCTGATTTAGAGAAAAGCGGAAAGTTTGATTATTTACAAATGGAAACACCTAGAATAGACGGGTTTGAGGTTATTGAAAAGCTTGGTGAAGGCGGGATGGCTTCTGTATGGAAAGCTAGACAGATATCACTTGATAGGATTGTTGCCATTAAAATCTTATCTCCACATTTAGCTGCGACCACGGAGGATGTAAATCGGTTTCTAAAAGAAGCTCGGGCTACTGCTCAACTTAAACATCAGGGAATTGTTCAGGTATATGATGCAAAAGCATCTAAAGGTCTTTATTGTTTTGTTATGGAGTATATTGCTGGATATACCGTGGGCGATTGGGTGCGTCGTAAGGGATGCCTTTCTGAGAGTGATACACTTACTGTTATTGATTGCATTGCTGATGCGATGGATTATGCGTGGAATACAACAGGGGTTATTCATTGTGACATAAAGCCTGATAATATTATTATTGATGCTGATGGGACTGTTAAAGTTGCTGATTTGGGGTTGGCTCACACTATTAACGCAATTAATGTTGAGGACAGGTGTGATGAGGTTATGGGCACACCTGCTTATATTTCTCCTGAACAGGCGGAAGGTAGGACTGATCTGGATTGTCGTTCTGATATATATTCTCTTGGTGCAATGATGTATCATATGTTGACGGGAAAATTAATGTTTCAGGGTGAAAGTGACGAAAAAATCATGGAAATGCAGGTGTCTAAGAACCCTATAGATGCACAAAAATTAAATCCGGAGATTTCTATACTGGTCAATGAATTATTGAAAAAGATGTTGCAGAAGAAAAGGTCTAAAAGGCCACAAGATTGGGCAGAAGTCAGGAGATTATTGCTTAAGGTTGGCCGTGAAATTACTGGTAGGTATGGTTTTAATGGGGATGATCCTATTTCATCAACGGTTACTGGAGGTCTTAGCCCTTTTGAACAGCGTCATTCAAAATATATATCAGAAAAAATAAAAAATATATTAATGATGCGCACTATGGCCTTGATTGTGGGGCTTTTAGTTGTTGCTTTTATTACACGTAAAGCGTGTCGGCCTACTTCGGTTCCCGAACAAAAAGAAGTTTCGGTAGCGGTAACTCCCATGGCGGCTGTTGTAAATGGTAATTCTATTCAGCCTGAACAGGTTGCTGTTGATCAACAGTCTACTTCTGTAGATGATAATGCGAGAGAAATGTTTGAATTTGCTAAAGAGCGGCAATACAATAATCATGAGCAGATAAGCGAATCAATTGAGGCATTTAGGGCAGTTGCCGTGCAGACCCGTGGCACAAAATATTCGTTGATGGCGGAAGATGAAATCAATCGGCTACAGGAAAAACTTAAAGATCAGATAGACGGGGTCATGGTTCAGCTTGATAAAAAGGCGAAAGAATACGTTGTTGCCGGTAAATTAATTGATGCCGCTAGAGTTTATGAGTTGTATGATGGTGTATGCCAACAGGAAACCGGTGGTTTTAGGCAGGATGCTGCAGATTTATTGCGCAGTAAGTATGAAAAACGTAATAAAGATAAAAGGTTATCGCAGCAAAGAAACCGTAAGTTTATAAAGAAGCTGATGGAAAATCTTCCTAAAGTTATTCTTGGGGATGGGGTTGGTTCGGCGAATATGTTATTGAAAAAAGCATTGAATAATCCTTCACTAAAAATGTATGAAGATAAATTAAATAAATTCTCTGATATATTAAATGATGCAGATAACATTGATCAACATATTATTGAATCATTTGATGCTCAAATAGGAGAAGAGATTACTGTGAGTACTCTGCAGGGAAGATTTACGGTAGTAATTACCGCTGTTGATAATTATCGTATTGTTGGAAGACAGGATATAAATGTGGGAAGCGGTGTTGCTAGCAGTGAAATTGTATTTAATGTAAGTGATCTTACGCCTCGCGAGAAAATCTCTCGTATGGGTGATGATGATGTTGCTTCGGTAGCTTTAGTAAAAGGTATTATGGCTTATGAATCTCGAGCCTATGGGTACGCACGTCGCTTTTTTGAGACTCTTGATGAACCTCTTGCGGGCGGGTTGTTGCGTCAGGTTGATATGCAGGTTAATGCCGAGATTGAACAGGCGGCATGTGATAATCTTCGTCTTTTACTTAGTATTGCCGGTGTTGATGTTCCTGCTTTATTTGATTTAGTTTCTTGGCGAAATGCATTGGGTGATACAATTGTTGATAATAAGGATATTAATAAAATTACTCGGCTTATTGATGCGTATACAAGTGAATATGGCGATACAGATTTTGTAAAATTGGCAAAACCAATTATTATTGCTCTCAAGCGATTGTTAGAGCATAATTATGAGGTTGAAAAGAATAGCTTTCTTATGCAGGATGATGAGCCGTTAGTTGATGATTCGATAAAGATAAAGCGGTCGGATTTAGATCTTGGGTGGCGCAATCCTAGGAGAGAAAATCGACTTCTTGATGATAATTTATAGAATTAAGGATGATTCGCTCGCACATATGGATGAGGTGGCACTCATCCCTCCCTTATGCCGTTTTCGGTTATGATTGCTGTGATAAGTTCGGCTGGAGTAACATCGAATGCCGGTGCATATACTTTTACACCGTCTGGTGCTGTGGATTTTCCAAAGCCATGCGTTACTTCTTCACTTGCCCGTTCTTCGATGGGGATATCATTGCCGGTTGCTGTTGCCATATCTATAGTTGATGATGGTGCCAGTACATAGAAAGGTATATTGTGTGCCTTTGCCAATAATGCAACACCATAGGTTCCGATCTTGTTAGCGGCATCTCTATTGGCGGCGATGCGGTCGGCACCAACCATAACGGCATCAATACGTCCTTCCTTCATTACTTGTGCCGTCATATTGTCACAGATAAGCGTAACATCTATTCCTGCCTGCATTAGTTCCCAGGCCGTTAGGCGTGAGCCTTGTAACAAGGGTCTTGTTTCATCGGCGTATACGCTGATCTTTTTTCCTTGTTCCTGTGCAACGTAAATGGGAGCTAGTGCAGTACCGAATTCTGCAGTAGCGAGGCTTCCTGCGTTACAGTGGGTTAGAACTGTATCGCCATTTTTTAGTAGTGCTGCACCATGTTCGCCAATAGCACGGCACATTGCGGCATCTTCATCCCTTATTAACATTGCTTCTTTGATAAGCCTTATTTTTAATTCCTTTGCTGAAAGATTGCTGTTGTTGTGTGCTAACTTTTGCATACGTTCCATTGCCCAAAATAGATTTACAGCGGTGGGACGTGATGTTGACAAATATGCAACAGCAGCATCAACGACACTGATAATATCATCGGTAGATTCTTCATTCTCTTGTTGTGTCGCAATGGCAATTCCCATAGCGGCAGCAATTCCTATTGCCGGTGCACCGCGGACTTGAAGCGTTTTGATGGCGTGCCATATTTCTTTTATGTCATAGGTTTCAATAAACTCTAATGTCTCTGGCAATAAAGTTTGATCAATTAGTTTAATATGCCCTGGTATTAAGGCGGTTTCAGTATGAGTAATCCATTCTATTGTGCGTGGTATATTCATTGTTGTTTTTCCGTATATTTTTTAATAAGTTTTTCGTCAAGAGGAAGCTTGCGGGTTGGACAATTTTCTTTATGGCAAAGTTGACATGTCCTAAAATCTATTTTTGATGGATAACGTATTCCTGATAGACTTTTATTTGGTTGCATTAATAAGCTATCAGTTAACGTTACCCCAATTTCATTTTTCACATCACCTAAGATGGCAAAGAGTGGTTTTTGTTCTTCAATAGGCCATACCTGAACATCACCGGAGCCGGGACTCATAGATGTTGTTTTTAAGTGGGGGTATTGGTTGTGGATATATTCCTTTAGGTAATTGCGACTAATATCCAGCACTTCAGCTTTGATGGCATCAAGCCAGAACTGCTGCAGAAAATCATCACTGGCTATTTCTATTTCATCAAGTTCGGTGCCGCATGTTGTGACATACGGAAACAGACGCTGGGCATCAGCAATGTTTTCTCTTAGAACTAAGCTGGTTAATGTCTGTCCATCTATGTGAATGGTTTTGTCGCCTTTTTTTTCGATATAACATTCTTTGTATACAGCTTTGGGGCTGGCAACAAGAACAGCTTTATCAAACAGATTCAAGAACTCTTGAGCTTCATCACTTTTTGGGTCAAGGTGTAGCTTCGCTAAAAGTTTATCAAAATCTAATTTGACCGGTATGTTTGTTAATGTTTTCATTGCGGGGAATTGTTGATGTTATTACGTTATGTGTCAAGGCATTTTCAATGCAGTATTTACCTACCTCCGGGGGGGTAAAATGGGTTGTGCTGTGTTGCTGTATTGTCGCTCTACGGTCTGCCTCTCGGAGATAGGCAGTTACCCCTCCCGCATATAATATGGCCAATATGTATCTTAGAGCTCTTAAACGCTTGCGTGAATATTTTCCAGGTCCACAAATGATCGGAATGGGAAACGCTCCAGTTCGCTGGCAGCTAATGGAATTTCTCGACGGTGCAATGGCTCCTCTTTCGCCAGAACGTCCAACAGTACTATTGGCTGAAGGTGAGAATGCTTTCCAAAATGCCCTGCTTTACGGAGCTAATTTACATGTATCTCCATATTATAGATACCCTATTTTCCTATTTGTCTGTATTCCGATGCTGCCATTCGCATAAGCCTGAGGTTGTCTTTTAGGCGTGAGGGAAGGTATCGTAATTCCCATAATCCTTGGAATCCCAACATCAGGTTGTCCATGGCATCTGCCCATTGTGTGTATTCTGTTTTTGGTAATGGGCTTTTTAGGCGATATGCCACGCCTAATATTCCGCGTTCTGCGGCAAGGGTGTCCATGGAGGTCGCCAATCGGTAATCTGCTAGGGCAAGTTGTTCAAATTCAGGCAGGTTTTTGTCCGGTTCCGGCCATAATGATTTATCCGAAAGAGAGGAAATTACGGCTTGTAGTTTATCAATATCAACAGTGTCAATATGATTGTTATAATGTGCAGGATAATGTGCAACTATCGGCACCGGGTTGAAGCGCTTTATGAATCTCGTTACGGGAAGTTTTGCCGGTTCGACAAGGAGATGATAAAGAATATGTGGATTTGTTGAAGCCTGTGTCGAAATATTTCCTAAGGTTGTTATTGCTTCTGCTGTTTTGCCGTCATCATTAAAAAAATGTGCAGCAAAGGTTTTGGTGAAGTTGTTATCGTCAACCCCTTTTGTGTGCCATGAGTGTGCGGCACCGTGGGCGTAGCCATGCAGGCTTACACCTAGCGGATTGCGATGGCCAAAATCTCCCCAGTCGGTATTGAGAATACCTTCGATATTATATTTTTTGGCAGTACGGGCAAAATTGCTTACATTTCCAATAGCATTCTGAAGTCTGGTGCCGTGAGTTTGCCAACTACCCGTGCCTGGACATGCCATTACCGGTAGCTCGGCATCAACAAATTCTTTTGTGCGTGGAATAAGCGATCCGTTTGTTTCGTAGTCCCAGTTTAGCATTACGACATCTTTTGGCATATCTTTAAGAAGTTCGGGGTATTTAAGAACTATATCGCCCCAGATATTCATGCGTTTACCAAGTTTTTCGCAGTTTTTGTGCAACTTGAGCAGAAAATTAAGATAAACCTGTCCACGTCCGATGCGGTCAGCCGTGCGTTTGCTACGACCTTGGCCGAGTTCCCACGGCTCATCACAGCAGAGATTAATATCCGTTGACTCAAATAGAGGAAAGAATTCGTCGTGTAATTCTTTGGTTAGTTTGAAAGATTTTGGGTCGGTAGGGCATAGCATGGTTCCGCCTTCCCAGCCATTATACCCCGGTAGCTCTGCGAGGTTGGCATATTCGGGCAGTTGTAATGTTAGTTCATTATGGCTTAATGTCGCCAATGAGGGGACAAAGCTGATGTAATGTAATTTGCAGTATGCTTGTATTTCTAGAATATCTTCCGGGGTATATTGGCTGAAGCCTTTGCCGATTGCTGGGTGTTTTGCCCAAGTGAAGGTGTTTTTGATATAAAGTTGTAGCTCATTTATTTTCCAGCGGGAGAGTCGTTCAATTAGTTCTTTAACGGTATCAATTTTGGGAACTCTGCCTCGTGCTACATCAAAATAGATTGCACGTCTTTTGAAGTCTGGGAAATCATCTATCTGGCAGCATGGAATAGTTCTTCCATGTATAGTTGTGAGGTCACGCAGAGTCTGTATGCCATAATACATGCCTTGATCGGTTGACGCCATAAGGTTGATGTTGTCTTTGGTTATTGTCAGGCGATATGCTTCTTTCTTTTTTATAACTGGCGAGCGTTGCAATACAACATTACCGTTTCCTGTGGCATTAAAATTTACTGATGCTTTTATTTTTAAGCGTGTTTTAAGGTCAGTTGCCAATTGGGTAAGCGGGAGGAGGTCAACATCACGGCTGCTGATAAGATTGGCTTTGGCGGGGAATGAAAAATTGCCCGGCAATGAGCGTTGTTTTTTTACGGGAATTAATAGTTCTGTCTGTTTTGTTGCCATTTTTATTTTTCCTTTATTTAAATGTAAAAACTGTTCTATCTTTAGGGCCAACTAAAACCATGCTACCGATAACTGCCGGAGAGGTGGGCTCATTTCCAACTTCATATTGCCATGATTTTTTGCCACTATTTAAGCTCATCATATAGATTCTTCCATCTGCTGATGTAACAATTACTTTATCATCACAAATAAGAGGTGAGGAATCAATCTTTCCTTTTGTTAAAAAAGACCAGAGCAGTTTGCCGTCAGTACGGTTTAGACAGTAAAGTTTTTTGTCACGACTACCGATAATTATATTGTTTGCATTTAAAGCCGGAGAAGAAAAGAATGCACCGCATTTTTCATTGTTACCAAATTCCCATTTTATATCGCCATAGCTCTTTGCCGGACAGTTATTGATCACCGCAACTGATAGTCCCGTATGCAGAATTATTTGATAAAATAATATTTTGGGATGAATTGTCGAATGTAGATGCCCCCAAAAGAAGAATAAGGGGATTAAGATAAGGATAAATATGCCAATGCCGACAACGGCAAAATTGATAATATTAAATGGGTTCATTTTTCTCTCATGGGGTCAAATAGATGTTCTAGTCCGTTTACTCTAATTTCGTAGGCACTTTTCATCATCATGCCAAGCTTGCCGGGAGGTAGGCCTTTATTGTTGAACCAAACATAATATCGTTCCGGTAGATCAAGAAGACGTTGTCCTTTATATTTCCCAAAAGGCATTTTGTAATTTGCCAGCTCTATAAATTTTTCTTGTTCAGTCATCTGTTACAGTGTAGAGAAATCTATTTTTTGTGCAAGACTTTCGTTTTTTG
>CAMZLY010000077.1 GCA_947311825.1 uncultured bacterium | reverse complement strand
GCTCCGTCAATCTGAATATCAGATGACGTCTGCTGGAATTGTAATAAACGATTTAAACACCGTTCAATAACCGCTTCAAGATTCGGTTTTTCATTCTCCGGTGCAATCGAAAGGTAACGACTTAATAAGATCGGAACAGTTGCAGAGCCGACTTCCATTTCCGGCTCAAGAAAACCACCACCCTCTTTTTCCATAGTAAGTAACCATTTAACAAAAGCATGGAGACGATCAGAATATTCCTGCTGCCCAAATACCTCGTATGCCCGCACCAATGCAATGCCGCCGAAATCATCATTCACCTGATGCATCCTGCGCCAGTCTTCAGGCCAGCGATCTTCGAACTCCGGAGCCAAATCAATCAAGACAGCCAACTCGCCTTTGTCGTTAAGAAAATTATGCACATAATAATCGCTCATACGTCGTGCAATATCCAAATATTTCTTATTTTCGGTAGCATCATACAAATCTAAAAAGAAAAGTATCCCACCAGACTGAAAACTACCTTGAAGCTCATCGGTTTCACGTCCGCCAGGTCCAAGCTGAACCGTACATAGAGGCCAATCCCCTTTAAAAGCGTGTCCAATCATCCAATCCGCATAAAGTATGGCTCTCTCCAAACATTCTGCATCACCTGTATAATTGGAATAATAAAGCAAGCCCCATGCCGCTGACAATGCGTCTCTGGGGTGGCACCAATTGAAAAGTTGTGTTTCCTCTCGAAACGCCCCATAACAAGCAGAATTACGTTGATCCAATATCTGAAGACACTTAATCCATTTAACAGCCAATGCCGCACTATCCATATATTTCTGTTCGTCGGTCAGTTTATGTAGCGATAACATCGCCATAACGCCGAATCCAGTCTGCCAATTGCTACTACGCTGCATTAGATCACTCTTGATATGCCGGCAATATAGGTAGCGACCGCAATTTGAGTCAAACTCATCCCTCACCTGTGTTCTTAAAAACCACTCCCCCGCCCTAATTGCCGCCTCTTGATATTTACTTATCATATATTTTTCCTTTCTCAAAATAACTAACTGCATTGTCCGGTCTGATATCAGTTAAAGTTCCTTTATAATGCCGTAGATTACATGGCTGATATGGGTACTTTATTAAAATATCTTCATTTATGTCAATACCAAGTCCAGGTTTATCTGGAATATGCATCATTCCATTTGTAAAAATAGTTTCTTCATCGGTAATTTCCTTGCGGTGCGGCACATCTGAAAACATAGTTTCCAATAAATAAAAATTTGGTGTACATGCGGCAAGTTGAAGGGTTGCGGCATTTGCAATAGGGCCGGATGGATTATGCGGACAGACCGGTATATGATACGCCTCCGCCATGGCTGCTATCTTCCTGACCTCCGAAATCCCGCCTGCATGTGAAATATCCGGTTGAATAAAATCTCCGCAACGCAACTCAAAGAAACGACGATAATCCCATCGGCTATAAAGTCGTTCTCCTGCTGAAACAGGAATGCGAATACGTCTTTTCACCTCAGCCAACCCCTCCAGATTATCCGGCGGAATAGGTTCTTCAAACCAACGTATTTTATAGTTTTCCAATTCTAGGCCAATCTGAACCGCTGTTGGAATATTGAAACGCCCATGCCCTTCAATTAAAAGATCAACTTGATCGCCGACCGCATCACTTACGGCACCAATACAATCCATCGCTTGCTTGAACTCTTTTCGGCTTAAATTCATCCAAGCTGAGCCAAACGGATCCCATTTTAACCCTGAAAACCCCATTTTAACTGCATCTACAGCCTTAGCCGCAAATTCTTCCGCTGTTTTTGCCGGTGCAAACCAACCGTTAGCATAACAAGCAACTTTATCCCTGACTTTACCACCCAATAATTGATAAATCGGACATCCCAAGTCTTTTCCTTTTATATCCCACAACGCCATTTCCACACCGGACAACGCACTCATAAGCACCGGGCCACCCCGCCAATAGGCGTCACGATACGAATCATGAAATATCTTTTCAATATTATGCGGATTCATACCGACAAGAGTTCGTTCCAAATCATGTATGGCAGAAATGACTGTTTTTTCGCGATATTCAAGAGTTGCTTCGCCAACCCCATAAACACCTTCATTCGTCAAAACTTTTACAAAAACCCAATTTGTACGATAAGCATTGCAAAGGAATGTTTTTATTTTTGTTATTTTCATAATTACCAACTTTCATCTTAAGTTCATGCCTCCATTAACATCTATGGTTGCTCCGGTTATATACCTGCCGCCATCACCTGCCAGAAAAACAACTGCCACCCCTACATCACGACAGGTTCCTAATCCTAACGGAACAGAATCAGCTAATTTTTTTATTTCTGTTTCACCATGTGTTTGCACAAGAAGCTCGGTATTGATAATTCCAGGTGCAATACAATTGACTGTTATTCCCAACGGAGCTGCTGTTCTTGCCAGAGTTTTTGTAAACCCGAACATACCACTCTTGGATGCGGCATAATGCACATGTCCGAATAATGCGCCACGCTGTCCCACAATTGATGAGATATTAATAATACGTCCAAAGCCTTTATTCATTCTCTTCATTGCAGCCTTACTGCACAAAAAAGCACTGGTTAAATTGGTTCTTATTATCATATTCCATTCATCAAGTTCAGTCTCAAAAAT
>CAMZLY010000076.1 GCA_947311825.1 uncultured bacterium | reverse complement strand
TGAATCTCTACAGAACAACAATTTAGATGATTTCTTTGAAGCACTAAAAACTTACTATGCAAACATCGACTACGACCTCAAAAACAAAACAGAACAGTGCTATCACCTGATATTCTATCTAGTCTTCACCAATCTCAGTTTTAGAATAAACACCGAGGTCAAAACCAATAAAGGCCGAATGGATGCGGTAATCATAACCCCGAAATTCATCTACATTTTTGAATTCAAGCTTGATAAATCAGCCGAAGCAGCAATTGCTCAAATTAAAGAACGTGAATATTATCAAAAATATCTACTAGATGAAAAAGAGGTTGTTCTAGTCGGCGTAAATTTTGACAGCAAAACCGGTCAAATAGAGAATTGGATTACAACAGAGGCACAATAAGCCGAAAGCGGAACGGGCGGGCAAGCTCTCCGCCTGCTGCGGCATAGCAATGCGACGACTGTTGCGGCTATGTTTTTTTAGTGCTCTAAGCGTAACTTCTCAATTTACCGTTTCAAAAATGTGGAAATTCCTTATCATGTTTTTTTACTTTAAAACAAAACTAGAAGAAAAACTCAAAACGAATCTTCTTAAGCGTACAAAACTCGAAAATCCCATTTTCAGTGAGGGCTGGGATACAACTGGTGCGGTATTACTTCCTACTCCATCACTTACTATTATGTTGCTAAAGTTCGCTTTTCATGGTCAAGGCTCCATATAATTCGGGGCGACGATCTTCGAATAGATAATCTCTTGGCGATGATGGCGTACCTTCAAATGAACGAGCTCTAGGACGAAGATCTTTTGTCGTAATATTCCCGAGAAGAAAACCTTCATCGCGACCAAGGTCAGCAATGATTCGTCCTTCAAAATCAACTATACATGACATACCCGGTCTCTCCATTCGGCTCAGGCGGTTGAACCGTTGCAATACAAATCTTACTCATTTATTCTCCAGCATTAAGATAGTCAGGAACAACAGGAAGAATCCCTATATTCATACTCGAATCCATCATTTCCTTAATCTTATCGGTTAAAATAAAGTTAATACCACTATCAAAAAGCATTCTTAACTCAGATACATCATTAGAAAAAAAGTAATTGATAGCAACCCTATTCTCTTTCAATCGTTGAATGTCTCTGGCATCTGCTATTCCCCCGCAAAATTGAATAAATTGAGATTTAAAGTCCAGTGTTTCATCAACATAACGTGTATCACACCCCTGATTTTCCATATTGCATATAAGAATATCAGGTGCAATAGATTGAGCGCCCATTATACCTTCTTTCCCGGACGCAATAACGGACTGGTGTATTCGATTGTGTTTAAGTACCGCTTGGGCGACCGTCTTGCCCACTTCATATCCTCCTTTAAGATGAATATTCAACCATATATTGCGGGGCATTATCTCAAGAACTTCATCAAGTGTTGGTATTTTTTCACCTACAAATCTTAAATCCATTTTTTCACCGGCATCAAGTTTACGAATATCAGAAAAGGATAATTCGGTAACTGTACCTTGACCATTAGTCGTGCGGTCAACAGTATGATCGTGCATTATTATAGGGTATTTATCAACAGTAAGATCAACATCAAACTCAATCATCTGTGTACCAAGTCGAATTGCCTCACGAAATGCAGATAATGTATTTTCCGGATGAGTATTATTTGCTCCACGATGAGCACAAAAACCTTTTGTTGGCATTGTTTGTATTTTCATTGTTTTTCTAAAACCTTTTTAAATCTATTTAACTCTAGCTTCAGAGACTCTTAATGCTCGTTCATAAACCCGTAATATCCCCATGACGCATATCACGCCAATCTGTTTTATTTTTAATCATCATGTCGTTTTAATCTAAAGGTGGTCTATATACTTGGAGTTCTTTAATTGGTACGTCACCATCGCCATTGGGAATTATTTCTATCGTATGAGTTATGTTTTCAAGACCTTGTGCAAGTGTTGTTTGATAGACTTTAGCATCATCTTTAATGACGGGTGGATGATACACATCAACATAAAGTGGAATTGCCTTCCAGTTAACTTCAAACTTGTCTGGATACGGTTTTTTAAACTGACACGCAATCTGATACATGGTTAAATCTGAGTTTTTAATAACAACACGACCTGAATTTGATACAAATGGTGCGGTATTACTTCCAACTCCATCAGGGCCGGTAACAGAACCGGTTACTTCAAAAGAAGATCTTGAGCCTTTTTCGTTATTTTTTGTCACAATCAAAGTCCAATCTTCTGGAATAAGTGGTGTGTTATGCGTAACTCGCCTGATAGCCGGCATCCAAGAGCCAAAAGCCTTGCTCGGGCGGGTAAAGACAGTTGTGCCTGGATAGGTAGATGGTGCTTTGCCGTCTATAAGAATTGTTGCCGAGCCAAGTTTATTTTTTGATTTACCGGCAATGACATCAATTCTGTTGCCGGTAAATGTAAGCTTCATTTTGCTGTCAGAAGAAGTTCCTATAACGCAACCACGTGCTGATTTCCACGGTTTTCCGGTAAAGGAAATTTCATCTGATACTCCCATATAATAAAACCTCCTTGCTTGATAAGTTCTAACAAGAGAGCTCCAATTATTTGGCATAAATGGATTAAACTTAAAATGCCGCCCTACAATCTTTGCCATAAGTTTATTCCCTTTAGCATTCGGATGAGTGCCGTCAGCAAGAAATTGATCAGGATCAAGATTATAAGTTTCAATATAATTTTCCCATTCTTTACGCAGTTCAACCAATTCGCAATTGTACTTTTGTGCCAATTCAATAATAGCATTATTATCAAGGCCGTCATTTTTCATCTTTTTAGGTTTAGGGCGAATATGATGTGTAAACAACATTATATCGGCAGTTGTAGTTCTTCTTATATTAGAAATAATACTTTCCAGTTCTCCACTATAGGCACCACCATAAACATGAAATACGACCAGATCCGGATATACAGGATATAAATCATGAATTGACGGATAAATTAACGAAGGAGCGGTATAACCGCCTATCGCACGGTTCTCCGTTGTTAAATCCGCATCAGGAAAGCGCGATTTGAGTTGTGATGCCAAAATACCTGACCACGGTGATGCAACAATAGATTGCCCATAAAATAATATCTTAACCGGATTGCGATGTTTGGGGTTACTTGTATGCAATAAAGTCATGGTACGTTGAATACGACCACCAAAAAATGCTTCATTATCCGCTGCCGGTAGTTTTGGCAACTTGTTTATATCCATAACAACACCGTTGTTGATATTTGATGACACATTATTATCTTGTCCCGAAACTAAAGTTGCAATCCCCATTCCTAATACCATAATGTTTACACATATATTACTTCTCATAATTTCCTTTCTTATTTGATTAATTAAAACGTAACCAGCCCCACGTTGCAGGATTGCGCATAATCTGTTCTCTTCCCCATGATTTGGTGGAAGGAAATTGATTCTGTGCCT